>NZ_DBNGVP010000173.1:0-6678 GCF_057119385.1 Archangium sp.
CTGGCGAGACTTGCGGCGCTTCGGACCGCGCTGAGGCACTAATGGCCTGGAACCCGAGCCCCACGGCTCACACATAAAGAGCTGTGACAAGGAGAGCAGCGTGCGTGGAAGATCAGCATGGGTGTCACCTGGGCGTAGCTCTCCAGCCCTTTGGCCCCGCCGCTCGGCAACAGCGCCAGCCCGGAGGCCTCCACGCGCGTGAGGTAGTGCCACCTTCCCGGTGAGGAGGCCAAGAGCGGAGGAGTCACAGCCTCAGCGGAGGTGGGGTCAGCCCTTCCTGCCTGAGACAGCAGCAGCAGCACCAGCAATGAGGAAGTCATCAAAGCCTCCAACGGAGGACTCTCCTACGAGCAGGACCTATCACCAATCCCCGACATGCCCGACAACGTGGGTGGGGATCTACTTGGGACGTAGGGTCTGGAACTCACTCCATTGTTGTTCGTATTTCGCCAGTGTTTCCCTGTTTCTGAAGGCGTCGGGGTCAGTCCGGTTCAGCACGCGACCGCACGTCACGCCCGAGTCGTCGGCGCTCGTGACGAGGCCGTGCCGAGTTTGTGCTGGGCCTAGAGGAGAGCATCCCGTCAGTTCCAAGACCTGCCCGCCTTGCTCGCCTCTTGGGCTCTTCCTACGGGCCCCCTGCCTGAGCAACCGCGCCGTTCCAAGGTGTTGGCACTCTGAACGGCTGCTGCACGGCGCCAAGCACACCGGCGCTCCGCCCCTCTGCCGTGAGGGGTTTCCGGAGGGGAGTTGTTGGCCTCCTGATTGCCACCGCGCAGTGTAGATGAGGGAGATCGGCCCGGAATCGGTGTTCGATTGACTTCGGAATCGGTGCTCGACTTGGCCCGGTGCATGAACCTGACTCTACAGGTCGATCCCGAGCAGCCGTTCTTCTGCTGGGGCGCCATGAAGTTCCAGTACCAGCCAGGGCTTTCTGCAAAGGGCGTCAGGAGGCTTGGTGGTGGTCGTGACGATGTACTGGAAGATTGGCTGCTTGGCGGCCTCTTCCAATGAGCGCACGAACTGAAAGAGTTGATGGTATGGGCTCAGACCGAGATCAGCCTCCCGCGGACTGTCGTGAATGACGAACGCCGGAAGGGGAGTGCAGCTCGCCTCCTGCCACGAGGCTGTCCAAGCTGTCGCCCGGCTCGAAGGCAGGGTTGAGTTGCAAAAGCGGGTCCGGCCAGAGCGCGCCTGAGTGCATCTCTGCACTCACGTACTCGCGGATGCGGTCATCGCGGATGGTGACGAAGCTGCCGACATACTCAGAGTATTGGTCGACGACGTTGTCCCGGATCTCGAAGACGTCCATGGTCCCTTCACTCCGTGTGCAGGGAGGAACGTGAACGCGCGACGCCACGCCCTCCGCTGCATGCGGTGCGCACGGTATCCTGGCCGGCACGAGACTGCGAGCCCGCCCCGCCCGAGTACTGGCCAGCACTTTGGGAGCGACCGGATGGGCGTGGCCATCCCCTGTGCTCGTAAACCGGAGTGTAGGGACTCCGTGGACCCGACTGCAGGGATGCGGGACATCAGGACGGAGCGTTCCGCCCGTCAGGTCCAGCGACTGGGCAACACCACCAGGGAACCCTGAACTGGCAGAGCCGCGCCAGACTGGCCACCACGGGCCGGATCAGCTGCTGGTTCTCCACCTGGGTCTCGCCCGCCAGTTCCCCGATCCAATCCAGGGCGTCGTCATCGAAGACGGCGACCATGTCCCGTGCGCCCTTGAGCGCAAGGGGATGGCGCTCAAGGGCCTCCCACAGGGCCTCGAAGGTGGTGAACTCGGGCAGGTGAAGCAGGCCCTCGTCGCTGCTGCACACTTCCGTACAGAGGCACAACGCCGCTGATCGATGCAGGCGGCGTGGTGGTGAAGGACATTCCGCGTTCCACCGCGTCTCAGTGAGCACGCAGGCCCGTGGGCATCTTCTGGAGCGTCCCGGACCTGCGCAGCTCGCGGATGGCCTCCATGATGGAGCGGCACTCGCTGTCCGAGTTGTAGAAGTGTGGCGAGATGCGGATGCCTCCATTGGGCCGCCAGTCCACCACGAAGCCCTGCTCGATGAGGCGGCGGCACGCGTCCTCGCTGCCCTCGAAGTCCACACACACCGTGTTGCCCCGGCGGTGCGGCGCGCGCGGCGTGTTCACCTTCAATCCCTGCTCATCCGCCAGCGCCATCAACAGGGACGTCTGCCGCAGTGACTTCTCGCGGATGGCCGCCACACCCACCTCGCGGATGATTTCGTAACCCGCGCGCGCCGCGTGCAGCGCGGGCACCGAGGGAGAACCGCCCATGAAGCGGTGCGCGTCCGCCGCGTACTCCACGTCCCCGAAGTGGAAGTCGAACGGGTGCGCGTCCGAGAACCACCCCGTCATCCTCGGCTTGAAGTCCGGGATGAGGTCCTGGCGCGCGTAGAGGTACGCCGCGCCCGGGCCACCGCACAGCCACTTCACGCTCCCGCCCACCAGGAAGTCCACCCCGAGCGCCCGCACGTCGATGGGCACCGCGCCCGTGGCCTGGTAGCAGTCGAGGACAACCAGCGCGCCATGCCGGTGCGCCTTCTCGATGACCGGTTTCACGTCCACCAGCCCCGAGGAGCGGAACAGCACCAGGTCCAGCGACACCACCAGCGTCTCGTCGTCGATGGCGGCGAGCAGGTCCTCCGTCTCGACATTCAACCCGCCGTCGCGGCTCTTCACCGCCTCGATGCGGGCGCCGTTCCTGCGCTGGGCCATCCAGTTGTAGACGACCGAGGGGAAGTTCAGCTCGGTGAGCACCACCTTGTTGCGCCGGCCCGAGAAGGACAGCCCCGAGATGAGCACGGAGATGAGCGTGCTCACGTTCTGGTGCATCGTCATGGTGCCCGGCGGCGCGTTGAGGATGGAGCCGAGCAGGTCCGCCGTCTGCGCCACCATGGGCAGCCACGAGTGCCACGCCACCACGCCCTCGGTGTCCCAGAGGTCCGCGTAGTCGTTGAGGTACTGGCGCGCCTTGCGCGGCATCGCACCCAGCGAGTTGTTGATGAGGTAGCCGGCCTTGCGCTCGAGGATGGGGAACTCCGAGCGCCACTTTAGCAACGTATCGGTCTGGGCGGGAGGCATGCCACTGACCAACACGGCCCGCGCCCGGGGTCCTTTCCGCGTGGACCCCGGGTTTCCCCTCCGAACAGGACTACCGGCCCGACGAGCGGGCGGCCTTGCGGCGCGGTTTCGCCGCGGACTTTTTCGCGGGAGCCGGCTCGCGGTCCCACGTGCCGGAGCGGCCGCCGGACTTGTGGTCCAGCCGCACCTGCTCCATCACCATGCCCCGGTCCACGCTCTTGCACATGTCGTAGACCGTGAGCGCCGACGCGCACGCCGCCGTGAGCGCCTCCATCTCCACGCCCGTGCGGTCCACCGTGCGCACCGTCACGCGGATCTCCAGCGCGTCCTCCTGGGGCTCCAGCTCCACCTCCACCCCGGAGAGCGCGATGGGGTGGCACAGGGGAACGATGTCCGGAGTCCGCTTGGCCGCCATCACTCCGGCCAGACGGGCGGCGGCCAGGACGTCTCCCTTCTCCACCTTCCCCCGCACAATCCGCTCGAGCGTCGCGGGAAGCATGCGCAGCCGGGCGGTGGCCACGGCCACGCGCTCGGTCTTCTCCTTCCCGCCCACGTCCACCATCTTCACCGTTTCATCGCCTCCGACACCGCGGCGAGCAGATCGTCCGCGATGTCATCCGGGTCTTCCAGGCCCACCGAGACGCGGATGAGGCTCTCGCCGATGCCGGCTGCCTTCCGCTCCTCGGGCGTCATCCGCCGCGCGCTCGCGCTCGCCGCGTGCATCACCAGCGTGCACACGTCCCCGAGCGACGGCGCCGCCCTCGCCAGCTTCACCGCCTCCAGGAAGCGGAAGCAGTCCGGCCGGCCCGCGCCCTTGATGTCAAAGGCCACCATGCCGCCGAAGCCGCCCTCCAGCACCTGCTTCGCCACCGCGTGGTCCGGATGGCCCGGCAGCCCCGGGTAGTGCACGCGCTCGATGAGCGGGGACTCGGAGAGCCGCCTGGCCACGTGGGCCGCGTGCTCGCAGTGCGCCTTCATTCGGATGGGCAGCGTGCGCACCCCGCGCAGGGTGAGCCACGCCTCGAAGGGCCCCAGCACCTCACCGCCCAGCAGGCGCGCGGCCCGCAGCGGCGCCAGCTTCTCCTTCGTGCCGCTCACCGAGCCGCCCAGCGCGTCGCTGTGCCCGTTGAGCCACTTCGTCGTGGACTGGATGGCGTAGTCCGCCCCCAGCTCGCACGAGCGCTGCCCGTACGGCGAGGGGAAGGTGGCGTCCACCGCCAACACCGCCCCCACCTCGTGGCTCGCCCGCGCCAGCGCCCGGATGTCCGGCACGCGCAGCAGCGGGTTGGTGACGCTCTCGGCCAGCACCAGCTTGGGGCGCAGCGCGACGATGCGCTCGGGCGCCGCCGCGTCCGTGAGCATGAGCGCCTCGATGCGCACCCCGGCCCGCGCCGCCAGGTTCTTGTAGAGCGACCGGGTGACGCCGTAGCCGTCCGACGGCATCACCACCCCGTCGCCGGCCTTCAGGTTCTGCGCCTCGAAGACGGCCTTGAGGGCGGCCATGCCGCTCGCGTAGGCCACGCAGGCCTCCGCCCCCTCCAACGCCGCCACCGCCTCCTCCAGCAGCGCCGCGTTGGGCGCGGCGATGCGCGAGTAGACGTAGTCCTTGCCGTCCAGCGCCTCGTCCAGCTCGTCGCTGCTGTCGAAGAAGCTCACCGCCGACACGTGGATGGGGGGCACCACGGGCTGGGACTTGCTGCCCGTCAGCTGCGAGCCCGCGTGCACCGCCACCGTCTTCCGCTTCGTGCTCATGAATGTCTCCCGAGAGCCGTGCCCGAAGGGCCTACTCGCCGTGCTCGATGAGCCAGCGCTCGGCGTCGATGGCCGCCATGCAGCCCGTGCCCGCGGCCGTAATGGCCTGCCGGTAGTAGCTGTCCTGCACGTCGCCACAAGCGAACACGCCGGGGATGTTGGTCCGGGTGCTGCCCGGCACCGTCTTCAGGTAGCCCCCCTGGTGCGTCTCCAGCACGCCCTGGAAGAGGCTCGTGTTGGGCGTGTGGCCGATGGCCACGAACAGGCCCGTGGCCGCCACCAGCTTCGTGTCGTTCGTCTTCAGGTTGCGCACCACCGCGCCCGTCATCCCCTTGTTGTCACCCACCACCTCGTCGATGGCGCTGTCCCACAGGAAGGAGATCTTCGGGTTGTTCAGCGCCCGGTCCTGCATCACCTTCGAGGCGCGAAGGGAGTCGCGCCGGTGCACCACCGTGACGCTCTTGACGATCTTCGCCAGGTAGGTAGCCTCCTCCATGGCCGTGTCGCCGCCGCCCACCACCAGCACGTCCTGGTTCTTGAAGAAGGCGCCGTCACACGTGGCGCAGGCGGACACACCCCGGTTCTTGTAGGTGTCCTCGCCCTTCACGTCCAGCCACTTCGCGCTCGCGCCCGTGGCGATGATGATCGTCTCCGAGTAGCAGCTCTGGCTCTCGCCCTGGATGAAGAAGGGGCGCTTGGAGAAGTCCACCTTCTCCACGTTCTCCATGTGGATGACGGTGCCGAAGCGCTCGGCCTGCTTCTGGAAGCGCTCCATGATCTCCGGGCCCGTAATGCCCTCGGGGAAGCCGGGGTAGTTCTCCACGTCCGTGGTGATCATCAGCTGGCCGCCGGGCACGCGCTGGGGGTCCTCGAGGGTGGGGCCACCCGAGAACATGACGGGCTGCAGGTTGGCGCGCGCGGCGTAGATGGCCGCGGTGTAGCCGGCCGGTCCGGAACCGAGGATCAGGACCTTGGCATGCGTGTTGGGCGAAGTCATGTCGTGCAGGGCAGGAAAAGGGAGGGGACCGGGACGGTGCAGGATTGTCACATGGGGCTGAAGCCCGACACGGCAAGCCCGCCAGTCGGCACAATAGCCTTTCGCCAGGCAAGGGCGACCTTCGCCGCTGCTGCGAGTCGGACGGATGTGGCATCCGCCCGACGCGACCGCTACGACAAGCCACTGCAGGATGGGAGACCCTCGATGTCGATGCTGACCAATCTCGATCTGATTCGCCGAGTGCCGCTGTTTTCGCTGCTGACGAACGACCAGGCCCAGGCCATCGCCGACGCCGTGGTCAAGCGGCGCTTCCGTCGCGGCGAACTGGTGGTGGAGCAGGGGCGCAAGAGCAACGCGCTGTTCATCCTGCTCAACGGCCGTGCGCGCGTGCTGACCGCCGACTCGCGGGGCCGCGAGGTGATCCTCGCGGTGCTCGAGGCCGGCGACTATGTCGGCGAAATGAGCCTGATCGACAACGAGCCCCATTCGGCCACCGTGCGCGCCGAGGTGCAGACCGACATGCTGGTGCTCGGCCGCACCGAGTTCGCGCGCTGCCTGCCCGAAACGACGAGCCTGGCCTACGGCATCCTGCGCGGCCTGGTGTCGCGGCTGCGCGCGGCGGACCGCCAGATCGAGTCGCTGGCGCTGCTGGACGTCTACGGCCGCGTCGCCCGCACGCTGCTCGACATGGCCGAGGACACCAACGGCACGCTGCTGATCCGCAACAAGGTGTCGCGCCAGGACATGGCCAAGGTGGTCGGCGCGTCCCGCGAAATGGTCAGCCGCGTGATGAAGGACCTCGAGCAGCGCGGTGTCATCGAGACGCAGGA
>NZ_DBNGVP010000174.1:0-100041 GCF_057119385.1 Archangium sp.
ACCTCCCGTGTAGCCGACTTATGAGGTGTGTCCACAAAACCGGGGCAGGCTCATCGGGCAGCACCGCGCAGGCATTCACCACATGCGAGTGGCCCTTCAGCGTGGATAGGGAGCGGCCCGTCTCCAGGTCCCACAGCTTGAGCGTGCAGTCGGCGGAGGCGGAGAGGGCGCGCCGGCCATCGGGCAACACCGCGCAGGCGTACACCGCGCTCAAGTGGCCCTTCAGCATGGCCAGGGTGCGGGGGCGGCCCGTCTCCAGGTTCCACAGTCTGAGTGTACCGTCGAAGGAGGCGGAGAGGGCGCGCCGGCCATCGGGCAGCACCGCGCAGGCGCTCACACTGTTCGAGTGGCCATCTATCGTGGCCAGGAGGCAGCTCGTCTCCAGGTCCCACAACTTGAGCGTGCAGTCGGCGGAGGCGGAGAGGGCGCGCCGACCATCGGGCAGCATCGCGCAGGCATTCACCACATGCGAGTGGCCCTTCAGCGTGGATAGGGAGCGGCCCGTCTCCAGGTCCCACAGCTTGAGCGTGCAGTCGGCGGAGGCGGAGAGGGCACGCCGGCCATCGGGCAGCACCGCGCAGGCTTTCACCCTGTCCAAGTGGCCCTTCTGTGTGGACAGGCTGAAGCCCATCTCCAGATCCCATAGTTTGAGCATGCCGTCGGCACAGGCGGAGAGGGCGCGCTGGCCATCGGGCAGCACCGCACATGCGTACACCGTGCCCAGGTGGCCCTCCAGTGTGGACAGGGGGCGGCCCGTCTCCAGGTCCCACAGTTTGAGTGTGCGGTCGGCAGAGGCGGAAAGGGCGCGCCGACCATCGGGCAGCACCGCGCAGGCTTTCACCCTGTCCGAGTGGCCCTTCAGCGTGGACAGGGGGCGGCCCGTCTCCAGGTCCCATAGCTTGAGCGTGCCGTCCTCTGAGGCGGAGAGGGCGCGTCGGCCATCGGGCAGCACCGCGCAGGCGTTCACCACGCCCGAGTGGCCCCTCAGCATGAACAAAGTGTCGCACGTCGCTAGGTCCCATAGCTTGAGCGTGCCGTCCTCTAAGGCAGAGAGGGCGCGCCGGCCATCGGGCAGCACCGCGCAAGCTTTCACCCTGTCCGAGTGGCCATTCAGTGTGAACAGGGAGCGGCCCGTCTCCAGGTCCCACAGCTTGAGCGTGCCGTCGGCGGAGGAGGAGAGGGCGCGCCGGCCATCGGGCAACACCGCGCAGGCGTTCACCGTGCTCAAGTGGCCCAGGATCGTGCGGATTTCGTTTCTGCTCAGCCTCGCGGGGTGTCGGAGGCGGAGGGTGGGAAGCCCCTCTGGAAACCTTAAAGTCTCCTTGATCTGGTCCTCTGTCCAACCCGAGGACCGAAGCCAGTTGTAAACGAGCAGCGCCAGGGCGCCTGGATCTCGCCGAGACCAATGCGATCCGCCTCGCACGGCCCGAAGTAACTCTCGGAGAAGCCCCTGGTCATCTCCGCTGGCGGCTTCGGCCGATCTCGACAGAGCATCCTCGACGGCGGAGATTCCAGCCTCCTGGCACTTCGCTTCGAGATAGCCGAGGTTGGTGCAGAGCGAGCGCACCCGTTGCCAGTATCCCGCCTCCAGCCAGTGCACCACGCCGTGGTGCAAGACGTAGCGCCGACGGAAGTCATTCCCTACCGCCTCCACTGGCCACGCGCAGAGGTACTCCGCCAGACGGCGGTGCTCCTGGCGCATCCCCTCCACCCCCAGCCTGCGGGTGATGAATTCACGGAAGGACTCGTGAAAGGGCCGCCATGCGCGCTCGCCTCCCCAGTGCTCCGGCTCCTCTAGGAGGAACGGTCGTGTCGCGCGGAGGAAGCGCTCTCCTGTCTCCACGTCTCGCCAGCCCGCGACGGCCGCGAGTACCGAGTGCGGCAAGGCCTCGCGGGCCGCAGCGATCAACCCGAGCCCTGTGAACGCCACCGTCCGCTCGTGCTCGGGGAGGGCCACGAACTGCTGCCAGGACTGGACGAGGAAGGCCTCCAAGCCCTGGGGCAATAGCTCCGCCCGGCGTCGCTCAGGCGGCTGCTGCTGGAACCAATCGAAGAGTTTGATGGTATAGAGGATGTTTCCCTGGGCATTGCGTACGGCCTCCGCGACAAGCGTCGGCTCGACGCGGAGCGAAGACTGCTCCCAGTACCGACGCACGACCTGCTCATTTGAGGCTGCCCAGCGGTCATCATCCAGGTCGATGCAGCGGACGCTGTCCTTGGCCTCCAACCAGGAGAGATACGGATAGGTGGGCCGCGAAGCACAGAGGACGCGGACCCCCTGAGGCAGGACATCGGGGAGGAAGTGCGGGAGCGGGTTCAGCCCGACTGCCACGGGCTCGGCCTCGTCGAGACCATCGATGAGGAGCAGCAGTCGCTCTCCGCGTGGGACGAGCACCTCGTCCGAGACGCGTTGCAGGTTCTCCTGCAGACGCAATTCGGGCCGGGCGTCAGGCTGGGCCTGCGCGGGGAACAGCGCCTCCACTTGGGCCGCGAGGTTTCGGGCCACCACCTCGGGACGATCCCAGCCCTGCACTCCGCGCCGCAGGAAGTGGTGGGGGACGCGCTGCTCCGAGCGATCCATCCGCTTGAGGTAGTGGGCCAGGATGGCGCTCTTACCCATGCCGGGGCCGCCCTTAACGAGCACCCATCCGCGCGAGTCCCCTCCTTGCCCCAGCAGTCGGTCTAGTTCGGCCATGATGGCCTCCCGCCCGAGCAAATCCCCGTGACGCCCCCGCTCGGAGCGGAAGTTGATGATTTCGTTCCCGATGGCCACTCCGTGATTCTAAACCAGGGTTCATGATTCTCGCTCACCTCTCCTGGCCTCGGAGGCACGCCCTCCGAGGGAACGTCCCGGCAGCCAGGGGTGCTACCCGTTCGAGAATCGTGATCGGTCGTTTAGGACATTGCTCCGTGGCGCGTTGCCCCAGGGCTTGTCAGGACTCAATTCGTGATGAGCGCGTCCGGGAAGCCCAGCGATGCTCAGCGCACAGCCAGAATCAGTCCGACAGTCGGTCAGGTTTCGGAGGACAGCCGCCGAAGGGGACGGCGGGATACAACGCCTGCGGCTCGATGGGTGAGGCAAGCCCCGGTGCCACAAGTGGGAGTCCTCTCCCACCACTTCTGGCTTCGTTCCTTTTTATAAAGAATATTTTGCCTACCTAATTAGTCACATGGGCGCCTGACAGGCGGCGGGTGCGAAGCGGCTGCTACGGGCCCGCTCGCGCCGGGACGACGCCTTCTCCGGCGACGAGCACGCGGCGGACCCGTAGCGACTCCTCGTCTCCGTAGCCCATCCTGTCCAGCGCCTCGAGCAGCGGGCGGGCCTCGTCCGCGCGGCCGAGCCCCAACAGCAGCCGGGCCCGGATGTCGAGCGCATGGGGCTCCGGGGACTTCCCCTCGGGGCCGAGCAAGGCGAGTGCCTCTTCCCAGGCCGTACGCGCACGGGAGGAGGCCCCGGAGCGCGCCTCGAGCCGGCCGAGCTGCCACAGGCCCGAGGCCCGCCACAGCGGGAAGTCGCGCTCCGCCGGTGCCTCCACCCCCAGCTTCTCCAGCATCGCCAGGGCTTCCCTCAGGTGGCCGCGAGCCCGCGCCTCCTGGCCCCGCTGCGCCTCGTCCACGGTGGCGAGCGAGATGTGGCTCCGCGCCAGCGCGAATCGCCACCCCCGGTGCTCGGGTGACTTCGCCAGCAGCTCCGTGGCGATGCGCAGCTCCGTGTCGAACATGCCGCGCGCGGCGGCCAGGTTCCCCAGCACCCGGTGGCAGCGCCCCACCTTCTCGTAGCGCGACAGCAGCTCACCCCGCCACGTGACGTTGGCCGCGTCATGCTCGGAGAGGCGCCGGGCCGTGTCGAGCTCCGCCTCGTACTGCGCCAGCGCGCTCCGCGTGTCCCCCTGGTAGAGCAGGATGTCCCCCACGTGGCTGCGGGCAATCCCCAGCAGCCGCCGCAGGCCCGCGTCCTCTGGTGCCTGGGTGGACAGGGACTCCAGCAGCGTGAGGTTCTGCCGGGACCACTTCAACGCCTCGGGCAGCTCCCCCCGGCTCCTCGCGGCGGCACCGAGCTTCGCGTACACCTGGGCCAGCTCGCGCTGGAGCAGCACGTCGTCCGGACGCTGCGCGCGCAACGTTTCCATGATGGTGGCGCTCGCTCCCAGCGCGCTGCTCGCCGCCTGCCCGTCTCCCAGCAACTGCTGGATGGAGGCGATGTTGCTGTGCGCATAGGCCAGCTCCAGCTGCCAGTCGGTGTTGCGCGCATCCATCGCCACCAGCCGCCGCGAGACGTCCAGGTAGGCCTCGAAGTGCCCCAGGGCGCTCTTCGGATCCTTCTGCTGCGTCAGCGCGAAGCCCACCCAGTACTCGCTCTGGCCGAGCGCGAACAGCCACTCGCCCTTGTCCGGCTCCCGGGCCACGAGCTCCCGGGCCACCTGGAGCGACTCGACAAAGGCCCTCGAGGCCTCCGCGAACCGGCCCTGGCCGAAGCGCACCTGGCCGATCTGCCCCAGCACCTTGGAGCGCTGCATCAACTCCTCGGGGGACTGCTCTCCCTCCGGCAGCGTGGCGAGGTACTCCAGCGCCTTGTCTCCCACGTCCTGCAGGATGCCGAGTTTGCCGAGGGGCTCGAGCTTGCCGTACAGGTCCCCCAGCATGAAGGAGATGAGCCGATCCGCCTGTTGCCGCCGCACCTCCGCCTCCGCGCGGGCGGCCCGTGCCTGCTCGCCGGCACGAACCGCGCGCACGGCGAAGACGGACACCACCGCGAGCATGATGGACAGCGCGGCGGCGCCCCACGCGGCCAGCGCGCGGCGTCTCCGGGCCCGCTCGAGCGCGAGCTGCGTGCGCTGTTGGGCCTCGCGTTGTGCGCGGCGCTGCTCGAGGTTCCGCAACCGCTCGGCCACCTCGCGCGCATCGCTCGTGCGCCGCCGTGGATCTCCATCCACGAAGCTGGCGATGTCCTCGGCCAGCAGCGCGTCCTCCACGTCCCGCTGCCAGCCGGGCGCGAGCAGGCGCGAGAAGTCCCCCACCACCATCTGATAGAGCAGCACGCCCAGGGCGTAGATGTCGGCCTGGAGGGTGGGGTGCTGGCCACTCATCACCTCGGGAGCGAGGTAGCGCGGCGTCCCGGCACTGGGGTCCGCTCCCCGTCCATCGCCGGCCGTGAAGCCGAGCGCGGTGATGCCCTGGGCTTCCAGCACGCTCCGGTCCGTGAGCAGCCCGATGCCGAAGTCCGTGAGGCGGATGGAGGGCGTGCCCCCGGGCTGGGTGTGGACGAGCACGTTGGCCGGTTTGATGTCCTTGTGGAGGATACCCACCGAGTGGGCCGCGGCGAGCGCGGTGGCCACCTGCGCGACGAGCTCCAACCGGGTCGCGAGCGGCACCGCTCCCAGTCCACCCTGGCGTGCCGCCCAGTCGAGCAGGGAGCCACCCGCGGTGTACTCGGACTCGAGGAAGTAGGGGGGCGCGTCGAAGCTCCAGTCGAGCAGGCGGGCGATGTCCTCGCGCTCGCCCAACGCCTCCTTGAGAAGGCGGAAGAGCGTCACCTCGCGCTGCAACGCGCGCAGCCGCTCGGCCTGGAAACAGAACTTGAAGACCCGGCGCTCACCGGTGACCGCGTGCGCCGCCAGCCACACGTCGCCGAAGCCCCCTTCCCCCAACCGCTCCTGGAGCCGCCAATGGGGACGGCGGGGCAGGGCCTGTCCCTCCTCGGGCCGCCAGTCCGTCTCCGGCGCGCTGTCGGAGGGGGGCGCATCCGGGGCGGAGCCGGGTGGGACGGGCGCCACCCCGGCCTCCCGGACGCGCGACGCGGTGGGCTCGTCACCGGAGGCCTTTCCCGACGCTGGCGCGGGCCGCGGTGTCGCTCCCTCCAGGGCGAGGGGCGGTGCCTCCCCGGACACCCGGCCAGCGAGTGCCGCGAGCTCCGCCGCCACCAGGCGCGCGCTCTGCGGCCGGCGCTCGGGCTCCTTCTCGAGCAACCGCTCGACGAGCGCCACCAGCTCCCCGGGCACCTCGGGCCTCACCTGCGTGAGCGGCACGGGCGCCTCGCTCGTCACCCGCCGCAGCGTGTCGAGCAGGTTGGCGCCCCGGAAGGGGGAGCGGCCCGTGATGAGCTCATAGAGGAGCACGCCGAGCGCGAAGATGTCCGAGCGGTGATCCACGGCACGGCCACTGGCCTGCTCCGGTGACATGGCGTGCACCGTGCCGAGCAGTGCGCCCTCCTGCGTCAGCGCGGGCGACGGGGAGTTTCCCCACAGCGGCAGCGCCAGCCCGAAGTCGAGGATCTTCACCTGCCCCGCGGACGTGACGAGGACGTTCTCCGCCTTGAGATCCCGGTGCACCAGGCCCTTGGCGTGGGCCTCGCCCAGCCCGTCGGCGACCGCGCTGGCGAGCCGCAGCGCCCGGGCGAGCGCGAGCGGCTCCCTCCTCACGAGCGCCGCCACCGACTCCCCGGCGACGTACTCCATGACGATGCAGTCGCCGTGCTCGGTGTCGAGGATGT
Source organism: Archangium sp. (assembly GCF_057119385.1). Taxonomy (NCBI): domain Bacteria; kingdom Pseudomonadati; phylum Myxococcota; class Myxococcia; order Myxococcales; family Archangiaceae; genus Archangium; species Archangium sp. The sequence goes on from NZ_DBNGVP010000174.1 coordinate 6,491, forward strand.
CGTAGATCTGGACGATGGCGGGGTGGTTGAGGCGCGCGGCGGCCTGCGCCTCCCGGCGGAAGCGGGCGCGGACCTGCTCGTCGATGGGGCCATCCGCGCGGATGCGCTTGAGGGCCACGTGTCGGTGCAGGCGCTCGTCGTAGGCGAGGTAGACCTCGCCCATCCCGCCACGGCCGAGCAGGGACTCGATGCGGTATCCACCCAGGCGGAAGATGTCGGGAGTCTCAGTCACGATGGGAAGGTGTGGCGCGGGGGAGGTGGGACTTGAGGCCGAGGTTGCGGATGAGCCGGTGCAGCGAATTGACGTGGATGCCGAGCAGCGCCGCCGCCTCGCGGTAGTCGCCCCGGGCCTTCTCCATGGCGTCGAGGATGCTCTTCTTCTTCGTGGAGGTGACGGTGGCCTGGAAGTCGCTGGGCGCGGAGCCACTGCCCTCGAGCACCTCGTCGGGCAGATCCTCGGGTTGGATGAGCTCGTCGGCGCCCAGCACCACGGCGCGCTCGATGACGTTGCCGAGCTGGCGGATGTTCCCGGGCCAGTCGTAGGACTCGAGGGCGCGGAGGGCGGCGGGTGAGAGGCTCACGGCGCGGTGGCGCAACCGCTCGCCGTGGAGCCGGGCGAAGTGGCGCGCCAGCAGGGGGATGTCCTCGCGCCGCTCCCGCAGGGAGGGCAGGGTGAAGGAGATGACATTCAGGCGATAGAAGAAGTCCTCGCGGAAGCGGCCCTCGCGCAGGGCCGCCTCGAGATCCCTGTTGGTGGCGGCGATGAGGCGCACGTCCACCTGGAGGGGGCGGGTGCCACCCACGCGCTCGAACTCCCGCTCCTGGAGCACGCGCAGGAGCCGGGCCTGGAGGGGAGGGGGGAGCTCGCCCACCTCGTCGAGGAAGAGGGTGCCGCCGTGGGCCAGCTCCAGCTTGCCCTCCTTGCGCGCCACGGCACCGGTGAAGGCGCCTTTCTCGTGGCCGAACAGCTCGCTCTCCAGCAGCGTCTCCGAGAGCGTGGCGCAGTTGATGGCGACGAAGGGCGCGGCGGCCCGCGGGCTGGCCTTGTGCAGGGCGCGCGCGGCCACCTCCTTGCCCGTCCCGCTCTCGCCGCGCAGCAGCACCGTCGAGTCCGCGGGCGCGGCACGGGAGATGAACCGCAAGAGGCGCTGCATGGCGGCGCTCTCGCCCACCACGCCGTGCTCCAGGCCGGCCCCCTGCAAGCGCTGGTTCTCCCGCTCCAGACGGGCCAGGTGCTGGGCGTTGGCCAGGCCGTGGGAGGAGATGACGGCCGCCGCCGTGAGCAGCTCCAGGTGGTGCTCGCTGAAGGCGTGGCCCGAGGAGGTGTCGAAGTAGAGCAGGCCCAGCGGCCCCTGGCGTCCCGGCAGGGGCGCGCAGAGCACCGAGCGCACGGCTGCCTCGCGCAGGCTCTCGGACTCGCGCAGCCCACCGTCCACCGCCACGTCCGTGTACAGGCACCCCCCCTGGCCTTCCAGCACGCGGCCCACCAGCGTGGCGCTGATGGGAAAGGATGCGCCGCCTCGGCCGCGCCGGTCGTGGGAGGCGACGGCCACGGTCTCCCGGGAGCCCGGCTCGCACAGCAGGACGCCGCCGCGCTCCGCCGGCAGGACGGCCAGCAGCAACTCCAGGACGCGCGCCGCCAGCTGCTCCACCCGCTGGAGCTCATGCACCGCGGTGCTCAACTCGAGCAGGGCCTGGAGATCCGAGGCGATGCGGCCGGTGCCCGGGCCCGCCGAGCCGGCCAGTGCCGCCTGGAGCCGCCGCGGCTGGAGGTACAGCACGTCCTCGGGCCGCCGCTGTACGGTGCTCCACGAGGCGGCGTCCGGAGGCGGGGCCTCCACCCCAGCGGCAGGCCGCGGCACGTCGTCGCACAAGAAGAGGAAGGCGCTGTCACCCACCTGGAGCACATCGGTGTGCTCCAGCCGCCGCTCCCGCGTGGGCACTCCATTGACGAAGGTGCCGTGGCGGCTGTCGAGGTCCCTCAGCCACCAGTGCCCGCCCTCGGTGCGCAGCTCGCAGTGGCGGCGCGACGCCACCGGATCGGCGAGCCGCACCTGGCAGTCCGACTGGCGGCCGAGGACGAGGGGTTCGAGCCCGAGCTCCCAGCAAGCGCCCTGATGCGAGCCGCTCAACGCGATGAGACGAGGGGTCAACCGTCACTCCTTGACGACGGCGGAGCACTATAACCCACCCGGGGTGTAACCGTTCGGTTAGTCGGACTCGCCGCACGGTTGGCTCCCGCGGCTCCCCGGGCGGACCTCTCGCGAGTTCCCCGAGGGACGGCCCCGTTCTCCGCCGTGTGTCCCGCGCGGCATACGCCTTGCTCCTGGGGCGCCCGCTGCTTCCAACCCAGGAGACTCTCGTGCCCGACTCGTATGGTGTCGTTCAACTCGCCTATGACATCCCCATCGGTGGTCAGTTCAGCTTCACCGTGGACGGCGTCATCGTCAGCAACAGCTTCTGTCTGGGCCTGGCGGGATTCGTCTTCGACTACGGAGACGATGACAACAACATCCTCAGCATGGGCGTGTCCCTGACGGGGATCTCCCTGTCCACGGCCAATGGCAGGTCCACCATCACGGGCACCGTGACGGGCACGTTCGAGGACGACAACCACCACACGGGCAATGTCTACACCCAGGTGATCCTCATCGCGGCGTTGCCGGGCCCGTACTCGCAGGTGACGATGGCCAACCCCCCCGGCTTCTCCAGCGGCGGGACGAGCGAGCAGATCCCCCTGACCGTCGAGTCCCCCTCGCTCACCGGCCTGCTGTCCGGCTTCTCGATGAGCTACTCGGGCTCGGATCAGAGCGTGAACCAGATCGGCGCGACGGTCACCGCCTATCTCAACAGTGGCAACGTCGCCACGCTCGGCGGCACCTGCGTGCTCGCGGAGAGCACCAAGACCAAGGCCACGAACCTGTCGCTCTACGGTGCGCTGCTCGCGGATGCCAGCTACTCGCCCGTCTTCGAGATCAAGGCCTTCCGCGCCAAGGCGAAAGGTGCGACCAGCGTGACGTTCAGCAACGAGGTCACCATGGCCCAGGCGCTGCTGGTCGGGTTCAATGCGCAGTACTCCGGGAACAACGATCACAAGGTGAAGAAGATGAGCGTGTCCTACAACAACTTCTACTCGCCGACCGGCTCCAACGCGGGGCTCCAGCCGGACAAGAAGACGTTCGTGTTCCAGTCGCCGCAGCCCTTCATGCAGGACGACGAAAACAACCGCCAGGACGACAACCTCTCCTACGCCGACTACGTGGTCATCGGCGCGGTGAAGACGCAGTCCTGAGCCCCATCCCCCCACTCCCCGACGTCTCCTCCTCCAAGCCTGCAGGGATAGCCATGTCCGGTTCCGCGCCTTCCATCCGTGGTTTTCAGCTCGACGCGACCTCCGTCGGCGACGTGCGCAGCAATGTCAACCTGTTCAGGGGTGATGTGAACCTGAGTCAACCCCTGTTCACCATGCCGGGCCGCTCGGATGATCAGGCGCTCGACGTGAGCGTGACGCTGCTCTACCAGAGCAACGTCACCCTGCAGGCCTGGAGTTGGAACCGCGCCCAGCCCACCGGAGTGCTGGGATTGGGGTGGAGCCTGCCGCTCGAGCGGATCGAGCTGCGCTCCGGGCTCACCCCCGAGTCGCGCCAGTACCAGCTGGTGACGCAGGGGAGTGGGGCGGATCTGATCGCCGAGCCGCAGGCGCCTGGCCTCTTCAGCCTCGCCACGAGCGAGGCCTCGGGGCTGGTGGACGGCGCGGTGGTGCCCGCGGGGCTCGTGAGCGGGTTCGCCCGTTTCGGCACGGTGCTGTCCGCCACGGCCCGGGCGAGTCTCCAGGCGGATGGGAGCTGGCTCCTCTCGGACGACGGCGAGCAGCGCCTCTTCCGCCTGCTCCTGGGGGATGTGGTGACGGTGCTGGATGGAGGGCAGAGCTTCCAGCTCCAGAACTATGCCTTCTGGCGCATCATCTATTACGCCCCCTATGAGCGCTGGGCCATCACCGACGACACCGGAGTGGTGAAGAGCTACGGAGGGCTCGCCCCGGGCAGCACCTCCACGGGACGCTCCAACAGCATCGCCTGGTCGGTGGTGTGGTCGAGCGGGGAGGGGGCTCCCCTCTGGAAGGGTCCGAGCGTCACGACGGCCGGGCAGCAGCGCTCGGCCCGGGCCTGGTACCTGGAGAGTGTGAGGGACATCTGGGGCGACGCGGTTCGCTACGCCTACGACGGGGTGGAGCAGCGGGTGGGGAGCAGCACCGGGCTGGCCTACACCAAGGCCGTCTACCTCACCACCATCACCGACGTGTTCGGGCGCCGCGCCTGCTTCAGCTACGGCGACAAGCTGTGGAGCAACGACGATGACCGGGCGCGCGAATACGCGGATCCCCACAAGGACACGCCCGACGACAGCCCCAACGCGTGGCAGGACGCGTACGAGACCCGCTACCTCTCCGGCATCTCCGTGGTGGAGACGGACGGGACGGAGCTGTTCGGGGTCTCGTTCGGCTATGAGCCCACTCCCGGCGGCGCTGATCCCGCGGTGGTGAACCTGACGCGGGCCACGGGCCGGCTCGCCGGAGATTGCGCCAAGCGCCTGTTGACCTCCCTCCAGGTGCGCGGGGCCGATGGCGTCGAGCAGCCGGCGACCCGCTTCACGTACTTCACCGACGCGTCCGCGGACGGCTACGCGCCCGGCGCGCTCGCCAGCCTGACGACTCCGGGCGGCGCGGTGGCCCGGTACAGCTATACCGCGCAGGAGCTCGATGTCTGCCAGCGCGATGTCATCGTCTCGAGCCCGGACACGTCCAACGGCCAGGCCACCGGGACGCCGCGCATCTGGTACGGCTCCGACTACGCGGTGGTGGTCTGGTACAGCTCGTCACCCACCCGGCTGTCGGTGCAGCTCCACACCTGGCAGGGCCGATGGATCGCCAGCGGCGATCCCCAGACCCTGACCACGGATGCCATCCTGCTCGACACGCTCCAGGTGTGCTGCGGACGGGACTTCTTCTCCCTGTCGGTGGAGCGCGCGAGCAACTCCTGCTCGCTGTACCTCTTCTCGCGCGACCCGGCCCGGCCCTGGTCCTTCGCGCCCGTCCAGCCCGATGGCACGCTCGGCGAGGACGGTGGCTCGCCCGTGGTGCTCACCACCGTGGCGGCCGGCGCCGACAAGATCGTCCACCTCGCGGGCCAGGACTTCGTGTTGATGGGCACCCAGTCCGGCTCCAGCGCGGCGAAGCTCGATCGCTACACGTGGAGCTTCAGCGAGCGCCGCTGGAACCACACCTCCCATCCGAACCTGCCCAACCAGGCCTTCTGGCTCACCTGCGCGGCGAGCCACTACTTCCTGCTCGAGGCCGATGGTACCGCCACGCTCTCCTGGGTGGACGCCACGGGCACGTGGACCACGAGCGCGTCCACCTCCCGGCCCGCCTGGTGGCCCTCGAGCGTCAACCTCTCCACGCCCATCGCCCTCACTCCCGGCGAGTCGATGGTGGCGGTGGCCTACCAGACCGGCTCGAGCACCAGCCCCCGGATCGCGCTCTCCCTCTACCAGTGGGACGCCCGGCACCAGCTCGGCGTCTACACGTACCCCAGCTTCCTCTCCGGGACCGTGCCGAGCGAGGTGACTCCTCCCCTGGGCGTGCCCGTGGTGGTCGAGGACACGGTGGTGGCCGTCGGGCCGTGGGTCTTCCGCTTCGACGGGAGCACGTGGGTGCTCAACTCGAGTCTCTGCACCAACCAGACCGGCTACATGGCGCGCTACAGCCACAGCGCGGCCCTGTCCCTGTGTGTGTCGCTCGCCAGCAGCACCGCGATCCCCGTGGTGAAGGCCCTGGCCTACGACGGAAGTGACTGGGCGCGGCTCCAGCCCATCACCCCCAGCGCCCCGCTGCCCAAGGCCTCGGGCCCCGCGGGCCCGGTGCAGTCCTGGCCCAACGCGGGCAGTGGCGACTGGGCCACGGTGGGCAGCTACCTCTACTTCCGTGGCAACTCGCCGAGCTGGGCGGACGCGCTGGCCGGAACGCCAGAGGATCTCCAGGCGCTCGTCAACGAGTCCCTCGACAACAACGCCCAGTCCACCCGCTACGTGGTGGACACCCAGACGCTGGTGAACCAGGGCCCCATGTTCCTCGCCTTCAACGTGGAGGACACGCAGAGCGCCTCCGCGGAGAACGCGTGGACGCTCGGGCTGGCACCGCTGGGCAATGGCGCCATCCTCCACGGCTCGCCCATCGAGCTCACGAAGGATCGGCTGAGCGACGGCGGTCCGGGGCAGTCGGCCGCGGGCCAGGCCACGCTGTGCACCTTCCCCGCGGGCACGAAGGACTTCTCCCACGCCACCACCCTCACCCTGCGGCGCTACGCGGGGGACAGCCTCACCGCGGATCCCTCCACCCCCACCGCGCAGCTCAGTGGCAACATCCGCCACTACGCCGTCCGCACGTTCTCCGTGGACGACGGGCTGAGCCAGCGCACCACCCGCATCGTGCCCGATGCCAGCTCGGCCGCCTGTGACAGCTCGGGCACCGTCGCCAAGTACTACGCCACCACGGTGTTCCCGGGCAGCGGCACCGCGGACGGCACCCCCTTCGGCAGCGTGCGGAGCACGTACATCAACGGGATTGGCGGCGACACGGCGGGCTCGGACGTGATGCTCGACGGACTGCTCTCCTCGGTGGAGCTGCGCGACGCGAGCGGCACGCCGCTGAGCACTCTCTCCATGGCGTGGGAGGTCTACCGGCAGCGCGCCGCCAGCCCCCAGGCGCCGGACGCGGACGTGCTCGACCTCTATGGCGGCTTCGTGGTGCGCACCTCCCTCTCCCGCGACACGGACGGGGTCCAGGTCACCCGGAGCACGGGCTACGTGCAGGACGGCTTCGAGGCGCCCTGGTCCTCGCGCGCGGTGAGCAACACCTCGGCGCGGATCGGCAGTACCGGCACCCGGGAGACCTCCACGAGCCTCACCACCGGCGCGGCCACGGTGAGCCCGCTCCACGCGGCGCTCAACATCCTCTCGGCGCAGGCGGGCAGGCGCACCACCTGGCGGTCCGACGAGCAGCCCGCGGTGACCACCACCGCCTCGGCCTCGCTCGCGGTGGGGATCCCCAACAGCCGGGGCGTGAGCGTGCCGGCCCAGTCCGGCAGCTACGCCTGGGATGGCACCTCCGATCCCACCTTCCCGTGGAGCGATCCTTCCGGCCTGAGCGGCTGGACGTCCCTGGGCCAGGTGTCGGGCTGGGACTCCTACGGCCTCATCACCGAGCAGGTGGACGCTGGCGACGTGCCGGGCTCCATCCGCCGGAGCAGCCAGCTCTCCCTGCCCATCGCCGGCTGCAACGGGGCGCGGCTCGCGGACTGGCGGGCCCACTCCTTCGAGCCGGATGATTCCGGCGAGGGCTTCACCTTCCAGGGGGGCTCCTGGTCCAGTGACTGCTGGATGGGCACGCGCTCGCTGTCGCTGGCCGCGGGGGGCTCGCTCACCGTCTCGCTCGGCGCGAGCGCCGGTACCCTGGTCTGGTCGGGTTGGATCCGCGCCGCCCGGGACGCGTCGTTCCAGCTCACCGCCACCGCCGATGGCGTGACGCTGCCGGCGCAGAGCCTCACGGGTCAGGGAGTCTGGACGCACGTGCTCGTGCCCGTGACGCTCGGCTCGCGGGCGGAGAACCTCACGCTCACCCTGGTCAACGGCTCGGGGGCGGCGATCCTGGTGGACATGGTGGCGGTGTGCCCCAAGGAGGCCTCCCTGCAGTTGCAGACGGTGGATCCGGTGGCCCGCTCGGTGACCGCGCAGAGCGGCCTGGGCGGGAGCACCACGCGCTACCATTACAGCGCCGCGGGCATACGCGTGGGCCAGAGCGGACCGGGAGAGCAGCTCCAGGAATGGACGGTGAACGGCCTGTCGCGCCAGGCCACCGCCGGCGATGACTTCACCTCGAGCCACCCCAACGCGAGCTGGAGCCTCCAGCCCGCCGGGGGAGGCCGGGTGGAGGGCTTCCGCCAGGGAGATGACTGGGCCGAGCGCTGGGTCCCCTCGACGGGCAGCACCTGGTCGCGCGCGGACGGCGCGCTGACGCTCCAGGGTTCCCTCGAGGCCTCCGTGTCCGTGGAGGAGGGCTTCGCGGTGGTGGTGGAGGTGGCGCGGGAGGAGGGCAGCGGCTGGATGGGATTCCGCCTCGGCGCGCTGTCGCTGGGCTGGGATGACGGCTGGTCCTGGCCGGGAGGGCCGGAGGCGCTGTGCACGCCGTCCAGTCTCGGCGCGCTGTGGATGCTGGTGGTCGCCGATGGCCAGCTCGTGCTCGTCGTGGATGGGTTGTTGATCTTCTCCGGCGCCTTCGATGCCAGCGGCCTCACTTCCATCCGCCTCGACACGGGCAGCGGCAAGGCCCGGCTGCGCAACCTCGGCCTGTTGAGGGCCCCTCGTCTCCGGGTGGACTGGCAGGATGGCACCACCCAGGATCGCCAGACCCAGTACCGGTGGGGAAGCGACGCGCGGGTGAGCCAGGTGGTGCGCGATGCGCTGGGACGCACCGTGGCCGCCACCCGCATGGCCCCGGGCTCCTGCCGCCCGGACACCGCGCTCGCGCCCATGGTGTTCCGGCCGGACTTCGTCGAGGAGAGCGCCTTCCTGGACACCCTGGACAGCTCCTGGGCGATGACCGGGGCGCTCGTGGACTACTACGCGGACGAGGATGGGGCCTTCCCGTACTCGGGCACCCGCTACGAGCCCTCCGCGCGCAAGCGCAAGCTCGAGCAGGGCGCCCCGAGCGAGGCCCTGGCCATCACCCAGGTGGACAGCACCTCCGTGACGGACCGTGCCACCACCTCCTTCGCTTATGGCAGCACCCAGGTGGGGGAGGGCTCCGTCCCGCGGCACACCACCCGCAACCCGGTGGGCCGCCAGAGCCAGCGCGCCCTGTCCGGTCCCCAGTCGGCGCTCGCGGCGGAGACCTTCGATGCGAGCTCCGTCTCCACCGGCCGGGCCAGCCAGGTCACCTCGTACGCCAGCGCGTCCGACGGCGGGGTGAGCACCCGCCTGCTGCAGACCCCCAATGGCGGGGGCACGGGCGTGCCGTCCGTGGATTCGCCCTACGTGAGCCGGTCCGTCCTCAACCCGCTCGGCCAGCAGCTCCGGCTGAGCGATCCCGACACCGGCACCACCCGCTTCTGGTACACCGCCGACGGACAGGTGCGCTTCGCCGCCCCCGCGCTCGACGCGGGCGAGCAGGGGCTGGTGTACCAGCGCTACGACGCGCGTGGCCGCCTGGTGGAGCTCGGCACCCTCGATAACTCCGTGGATGATCAGACCCTGTCCGGCCGGGCCAACGACATGAGCTGGCCCGACAGCGGCGTGGCCCATACGGTGATCCGCCGCTGGGACTGGGACGGTGATGGCCAGCGGCCGTATGAGCTGGGCAACCTCACCCGCGTCACCACCACGCTGTCCGCCCCCGAGGGCTTCTCCAGCGCCACCACCGTCACCGAGTCCTTCGCGCACGACGCCAGCGGCCACGTGGTGCGCGCGGACCTGGACGTGTCGGCCGACACCTCCTTCAGCGCCTCCATCACCTACGGCTACAACGCCCAGGGCGAGCTGGTGGAGCTGCGCTTCCCCGAGGGCAGTCCGCTCTCCGCCGTCCACTACGGCTACAACGATCAGGGCCAGGTGGAGACGATCGGCACCTCGCCGGGCGCGGATGACATCGCGCGCTACACCTATACGCCCGACGGCGCGGTGTGGACCGAGCACCGCGGCGCGGGAAGGCTCCAGGGGACGCTGACCTGGACGGGGGCGGGCTGGCCGCTGGGCCAGCGCCTCACGGTGGACGGCGCGACGGTGTGGAGCCAGTCGCTCCGGCGGGCCGCGGACGGCTCGGTGTCGGGCTTCCTGGAGACCTGGGCCGGAGAGAGCGAGGTGCAGTGGACCTGCACCTACGACGGCAACGGACGGCTGACGCGCTGCCAGCCCAGCCAGGGCGCGGGGGACGAGCAGATCACCTCCTACGACGCCAACGGCAACATCCTGGGCGCACGGCTCGATGGCACCTCCCTGAGCGCCACGCTCGCGGGCCACAGCAACCGCCTGGGCTCGGTGACGCTCGGGGACAGCCACGCGAGCGTCACCACGACCGCCGCGGGGTACGTCTCCGCCTGGGGTGACTTCAGCGCGGTCACCGAGCGCAGCCTCGGCCTGCCCGTGCGCGTGGCGCGGGGAAGCACCGTGCTGCGGCTGGCCTACGGCGGGCAGGGCCAGCGCGTCCTGCGCCAGGTGGCCGGGGGGAGCACCCGCTTCGTGCACTGCGGCGCGGGCAGCGTTCCGCTCCTCTGGAGCACGGATGGCGCGCTGTCCGTGGCGGTCTGGGGCCCCACCGGGCTGGTGATGGTGGCGGATGCCAGCGGCCGTTGCTTCCCGGTGTGCGACTCGCAGCACACCATCCACGGCCTGCTCGACGCATCGGGCAAGCGGGTGGCGCGGTGGGACTGGTCGGCCTTCGGTGGGCTGGTGTCCAGCGAGGGCGACACCGGGCGGCTCTTCCTCGGCTACCAGGGCCAGGAGTGGGACGCGGAGCTGAGGGTCCACAACTTCGTGGCGCGCCTCTACGATCCGTCCCTGCGGCGCTTCCTCGCCCCGGATCCGGCACGGCAGTACTCGAGCCCCTACGTGTTCGTGGGAGGAGACCCGCTGCGCAACGTGGACTCCACCGGGCAGGTGTCCGGGGCGACGATCGCCATGGGGGCGACGTCCGCGGCCATCGCGGCGGTGAGCGTGGCGGGGGCGGCGCTGACGGTGTTCACCTTCGGGGCGTCCGACGCGGTGGCGGCGAGCATCGATGCGAGCCTGGTCGCGGCGGAAGCAGCCGAGGCGGGCGCGGCGGTGGCGGTGGATGCGGCCGAGGTCGCGGTGGACGTGGGCGTGGAGGCGGGAACCGAGCTGGCGGTGGAGGGGAGCGCGGACGCCGTGGGCACGGCGGCCGAGGGGGGCGGCGAGGCCGCCGTGGCGGGCTCGGAGGGGGCTTCCGAGCTGTCGGCCGGGGCGGAGGCGGGCGCGGAGCAGGGGGCCCGGGCCGTCTCGACCACCGCCAGCGCCAGCACCAGTGCCAGCACCAGCCAGAACGCGCTGAAGAAGCTGGGGTCCGAGATGCTCAAGAGTGGCATCAAGGGCACCATGCGCTCGGCCATCCGGTACAACGTGCAGGGCGTCGTCAACGATGACTGGTCGGTGAAGGGCCTGCTGGGAGCCATGGGCAAGGGCTTCCTCGGCAGCGCGGTGGGCGGCTTCCTCTCCGGGACGATGGAGCTGGGGCTCACCCGCGCCATCCCCGGCGCCAGGGAGTACGGCAAGCTGGGCAAGGCCTGCATCTCGCTCACGGCCTCGACGGTGTCGGGCATGGCGTGCGGCGACATGGGGCAGGTGCTGAGCAACGTCCGCAGTGGAGATCCGCTCTACAGCCAACTCGGCCGCAGCACGGTGCTCGGGGCGGTGAATGGGGCGGTGAGCTACGGGGCCTGCGAGGCCATCACCCGGACGATCGGCGCGCCCGCCGGCTACACGGTGGCAGTGTCGGCGACCGTGTTGACCTCCCTGGGAGCGCTCGGGCTCAGCTCCGATGACGCCTCCACGGCGATCTCGGGAGGGGCGCGCTGACGTCCCTTCCGCTCCATGGGACCGCGGGGGGCTGTCAGTCGCCTCCCGTGCGCTCGTGCCGGGCCTCGCTGGCCCGCTCCCTCACCTGATTCCACGGGGGGGCGGGCGGCAGCGGGCCGGAATCCCTCGGTTTTCTCGAAGAATCTCCAACAAATTGACTTTTGGCCACGGGTTTGCGGCATTCACACATTGTCCCTGTGTGAGGAGCGCCCCATGAACCCGAGCAAGCCAGCGTCATCCCCAGACTCTCCGACGTCCCAAGGTCAGCCCTGGCACTCGCTACCCTCCGAGGTGGTGCTCGAGACGCTCCAGTCCAGCCCCGGCGACGGCCTCTCCGGCTCCGAGGTCCGCGCCCGGCTCGAGCGCCATGGCCCCAATGTGTTGCAGCGCGTCTCCGGTGAGAGCCCGCTCAAGCTCCTGTGGCGCCAGGTGAACAACCCGCTCATCTGGGTGCTGCTCGCGTCGTCGGCCCTGGCCATCGTCCTGGGCAAGGTGACGGATGGCCTCATCGTCCTCGCCGTGGTGGTGCTCAACACCCTCATCGGCTTCGTGCAGGAGTTCCGCGCCGGCAAGGCCATCGAGGCGCTCACGCAGATGGTGCCGGAGAACGCCACCGTCCTGCGCGACGGCCAGAAGCAGACCGTGGCCGCCGCCGAGCTCGTGCCCGGCGACGTGGTGCTGCTCGCCTCGGGCGACAAGGTGCCCGCGGATGTGCGGCTCATCGCCGCGCGCAACCTCCAGGTGGAGGAGGCCGCCCTCACCGGTGAGTCCGTTCCCTCGGAGAAGCGCGTGGAGGCCGTCGCCGCGAGCGCGGGCATCGGGGACCGCACGAACATGGCCTTCGGCGGCACCCACGTCACCTACGGCACGGGCACCGCGGTGGTGGTGGCCACCGGTGGCGCCACCGAGCTCGGCCGCATCTCCGACATGCTGCGCGAGGCGGTGGATCTCCAGACGCCCCTCACGAAGGCGCTCGCCGTCATCAGCCGCTACATCACCGTCTCCATCCTCGTCATCTCGCTCGTCCTCCTGGGCGTGGGGCTGCTGCGCGGCTACGCGGTGGCCGAGTCGCTCATGGCCGCCCTCACGCTGGCCGTGGCCGCCATCCCCGAGGGTCTGCCCGCCATCGTCACCATCGCCCTGGCCATCGGCGTGCAGTACATGGCCGCCCGCCGCGCCATCATCCGCAAGCTGCCCGCGGTCGAGACGCTCGGCAGCACCACCGTCATCTGCTCCGACAAGACGGGCACGCTCACCCGCAACGAGATGACCGTCCAGGCGCTCTGGACGCCCTCCAGCACCTGGTCCCTCTCGGGCGTGGGCTACTCGCCCCAGGGCGAGCTGCGCCGGGAAGGTCAGCCTCCCGGTCCTCCCTCCGAGGACGCCCGCGAGCTGCTCGTGGCCGGCGTGCTCTGCAATGACGCCGCGGTCCACTCGAGGGACGGCGCCTGGCAGCTCACGGGCGATCCCACCGAGGGGGCGCTGCTCGTCGCCGCGGAGAAGGGCGGTTTGAAGGTGGACGCGCTGCGCGAGCGCCATGCCCGCGTGGACGCCATCCCCTTCGAGTCCGAGAACCAGTTCATGGCCACCCTCAACGAGGACGGGCAGGGCGGCCGTTTCATCCTCCTCAAGGGCGCGCCCGAGGTGGTTCTGCGCCGCTGCGCCAACGACGGAGCCGCCACCAGCCAGGTGCTCGCCGAGGTGGAGCGTCTGGCCTCCCGCGGGATGCGGGTGCTGGCCGTGGCGAGCAGCGCCGTTCCCGCCTCGCAGGGCGGCCTGCGGTTCGAGGACGTGGAAGGCGGCTTCCGGTTCCTGGGGCTCCAGGGGATGATCGATCCGCCGCGCGAGGAGGCCATCCACGCGGTCGAGGCCTGTCACACCGCGGGCATCGCCGTGAAGATGATCACCGGCGATCACGCGAAGACGGCGGAGGCCATTGGCGAGCAGCTCGGCATCCTCGAGGGGGGCGCGGCGGTGACGGGCGCACAGCTGGCGGAGATGGACGAGGCGCGGCTGTGCGAGGTGGCCACCTCCTGCAACGTGTTCGCCCGGGTGGCGCCCGAGCACAAGCTGCGTCTGGTGCGCGCCCTCCAGAAGGAGGGGCACGTGGTGGCCATGACGGGGGACGGCGTCAACGACGCGCCCGCGCTCAAGCAGGCCAACATCGGCGTGGCCATGGGCATCACCGGCACCGCCGTGTCCAAGGAGGCCGCGGACATCATCCTCACCGACGACAACTTCGCCTCCATCGCCGCCGCGGTGGAGGAGGGCCGGCGCGTCTACGACAACCTCATCAAGTCGCTCGCCTTCGTGTTGCCCACCAACCTGGGGCTGGCCCTCATCCTCATCGTCGGCGTGGCCTTCTTCCCCATCATGCGGCTCGACGGCGAGGACGTTCCGCTGCTGGCCATGCTTCCCACCCAGCTGCTGTGGATCAACCTGGTGGCCACGGTGGCGCTCGCGCTGCCCCTGGCCTTCGAGGCCCGCGAGCCGGACGTCATGCAGCGGCTCCCCCGGCACCCCGACGCGCCCGTGCTCAGCCGCTTCGTCCTGATGCGCACCGGCCTGGTCGCGCTGCTCATGTGCGCCGGCGCCACCGGGCTCTTCCTCTGGGAGTACAACACCGACATGAGGGCGGGCATGGCGCATGAGCAGGCGCTCGCCGGGGCGCAGACCATGGCCGTCACCACGGTCATCATGTTCCAGATCTTCTACCTGCTGAACTGCCGCTCCCTGCGCGACTCCGTCTTCCGCATCGGCCTCTTCAGCAACCCCGTCGTCTACGCCGGCATCGGGCTGCTCGTGCTGCTGCAGCTCGGGTTCGTCTACCTGCCCTTCATGCAGCGGGTGTTCGACACCGCGCCCCTGTCGCTCCCCGAGTTGGGGCTGTGTGCGCTCGTGGGCGCCGCTGTCCTGCCCATCATCGGCGTGGAGAAGTGGTTGCGCTCGCGGCGCCGGCAGCAGCGGGAGACCGGTGGCCCATTCCGGGGGCGGGTACCCCGGCGCGCCACCATGGGGTAGGGCCGCCTCCGTGTCATTGGAGCCACTTGGTGCTTAAATGCCACCACGAGGCCCCCCGCCTTGCCCCCCCTTTCGTGGCGCCCCTCATGCCGTCGTTGAAACGCATCCTGCTGGTCGAAGACAGCGAGAACGATGTCACCCTCATCCTCCGCGTGGACGGGCTGCAGGTGCTCGGCCGCATGAAGAGCGATCCGGACTTGAGGCTGGTGCCCGTGGTGATGTTCACCTCGAGCCGCGAGGAGGTGGACCTCGTGCGCTCCTACGGCCTGGGGGCGAACGCCTATGTCATCAAGCCCGTCTCCTTCCAGGAGCTCGAGTCCGCGCTCGAGGGGCTGCGCGTCTTCTGGACCGAGGTGAATGAGCCTCCGCCCGGCCGAGCGCCCGTCTCCCAGGGGGATGCGTGAGCTACCCGCCGCCCGCCGAGGCTGCCCGGGAGCCGGGCTCCAGCACCGTGTCCCTGCTGAGCGTGCTGCTCCTCGAGGATGATCCGCTCGACGCCGAGCTCATCCAGGAGCGGCTGGAGCGGGAGGGGTTGTCCGTGGCGCTCACCCGCGTGGACTCCGATGGCGCCTTCGCCGAGGCCCTGGACGATCACCGCCACCAGCTCATCCTCTCGGACTACAACATCCCGGGCTTCCATGGCCTCGAGGCGTTGAAGCGGGCGCGCCGCACCCGGCCGCATCTGCCCTTCATCTTCGTGTCCGGAGCGCTCGGGGAGGAGCGCGCCATCGAGGTGCTCAAGCTGGGGGCCACCGACTACGTCCTCAAGGAGCGTCTGGAGCGGCTGGTGCCGAGCGTCCAGCGCGCCCTGCGAGAGGCCCGCGAGAGTGCCGAGCGCCAGCAGGCCGAGCAGCGTCTGCGCGAGAGCGAGGAGCGCTACCGGCTGGTCGTGAAGGCCACCCGGGACTCGCTCTGGGACTGGGATTTGAGGACGGGCCAGGTCGCCCGGAACGATGAAGCCTGGGAGCAGTTCGGCCATGAGGGACGGGAGTCGGACCCGTCCGGTCAGTGGTGGCTGGATGCCGTCCATCCGGAGGATCTCCCGCGCGTGCTGCGGGGGTTGCGGGCCTTCGTCGAGTCGCCCGATGCCTACCAGTGGGAGACGGAGTACCGCCTGCGCCGCAAGGATGGGAGCTATGCCACGGTGGAGGACCGTGGCTTCCTCGTGCGGGACGAGCACGGCCGGGCCTCCCGGATGGTGGGGGCCCTGCGGGACGTGACGGCGAGCCGGGCCGCCGAGGCCGAGGCGCTCCATCGTGCCGAGTTCGCCCAGCAGCTCATCGGCATCGTGTCCCATGATCTGCGCAACCCCCTGGGCGCCATCTCCCTGAGCGCCACGGGGCTCGTGCAGAACGCGAAGCTGGACGAGCGCAACGCCTTCTACGCCCGCCTCATCCTCACCAGCGCCGAGCGTGCCACCCGCCTGGTGCGCGATCTGCTCGACTTCACCCGGGCGCGCCTGGGTGGGGGCATCCCGCTGCATCGCAGGACCGTGGACCTGCATGGCCTCGTCCGGCAGGTGCTGCAGGAGGTGGAGCTGAACCACCCCGGGCGCGAGCTCCGCGAGCACTACCAGAGCACGGGCTGGGGCCTGTGGGACGCGGACCGGCTGGCGCAGGTGCTCGGCAACCTGGTGAGCAACGCGCTCCAATACTCTCCCAAGGAGGGGGCCGTCTCGGTGACGGTGGTGGGGGAGGAGGACGCGGTGTCCATCCACATCCACAACACCGGCGAGCCCATCCCCGCCCAGCTGCTCGGCCGTCTCTTCCAGCCCCTGCAGCGTGGCGAGGACGCCTCCGACAACTCCCGCCGCAGCATCGGGCTGGGCCTCTACATCGTGGATCAGATCGTCCGGGCCCATGGCGGAACGGTGGGCGTCCGCTCGTCCGCGCAAGAGGGCACCACCTTCCAGCTTCGGCTCCCACGGATGCCTCCCGCATGAAGACCTCCCAGTTCTTCTCCGACGTGAGTCACGAGCTGCGCACCCACCTGGCGCTCATCCTCGGGCCCGCGGAGACGCTGCTCTCGCACGGCCACAACCTCACGGGCGTCCAGCGCAAGGACCTGGACGTCATGCGCCGCAACGCCGTCCTCCTGCTCCGGCACCTCGATGATCTGGTCGACATCGCCCGGATGGACGTGGGGAGCATGACGCTGGCGTACACCGAGGTGGAGCTGGCCTCGCGGGTGCGCGAGGTGGTCCGGCACTTCGAGCCCCTGGCGCTCCAGCGGCACGTCTCCCTCCACGTGGACGCGCCCGGGCCCCTCTTCGTGCAGGTGGACGTGGAGAAGCTGGAGCGGGTGATCATCCACCTGCTCTCCAACGCCTTCAAATCCACTCCGGACGGCGGGAGCATCCGCCTGACGGTGGGGGTGGCCCCCGGGGAGCGGGCCATGCTGGAGGTGGAGGACTCGGGGCAGGAGGGCACGCACGAGGGGGCGGGCACGGAGCTGGGCCTGGCCCTCGTGAGGGATTTCGTCGAGCTGCACGGGGGGATCGTCCGCGTGACGGAGGCGCCGGGCGGTGGGGAGCACTTCCACGTGGAGCTTCCCCGCCGGGCGCCCGAGGGCACGCAGGTGACGCGGAGGGCCCCCGAGGTGGCCTGGGGACTCGAGGCGGGCCTGGCGCTGCGCAGCACCCTGGAGGCGCTCACCCCCCAGGTGGACGAGCGGCTCCCGGTGGAGGTGGGGGCCGGGACGGAGGACACCTCCCGCCCGGCCGTGCTGGTGGTGAAGGAGAACCCGGAGCTCCACCGCTTCCTGACGGAGGCGCTCCAGGCGGACTACCGCGTCATCTCCGCCTTCGATGGCCAGGAGGCGCTCGAGAAGGCCCGCTCGCTCCGGCCGGACATCATCCTCACCGGCATCCAGCTCCCGCGGCTGGGGGGCGATGCCCTGGTGGCCGCGCTGCGCCAGGAGGAGTCGCTCGAGGGAGTCCCCATCGTCGTGCTGTCCACGCGGGACGATGAAGCGCTCAAGCTGAAGCTGCTGCGCGAGGGGGCCCAGGACTACCTGCTCAAGCCCTTCTCGGCCGAGGAGGTGCGCATGCGCGTGCGCAACCTCGTCCAGCTCAAGCGTGTCCGGGAGGAGCTGGAGCGGCGCAACCACGAGCTCGAGCGGCTCCGCTCCCGCGAGGAGGCCCACTACCGGGCCATCCTCGACGCGTGTCCGGCCATCGTCTACGTCAAGGATCTCCAGGGCCGCTTCCTGCTCGTCAACAGGGCCTTCGAGGCCTTCGTGCGCCGCCCGCGCGCGGACATCCTTGGCAGGACGGACGCGCAGCTCTACAGCCCGGAGGTCGCCGAGGCGTTCCGCCGCAATGACGCGGAGGTGCTGCGCCGCAAGACGGCCCTGGAGATGGAGGAGCTGGCACCCCACGCGGACGGGCTGCACGTGTACTGGTCCATCAAGTTCCCGTTGCTGGACACGTCGGGCCAGCCCTACGCCCTGGGCGGCATCTCCACGGACATCACCCCGCAGAAGCGCGCCGAGGAGGAGCGCGAGCGCTTCTTCCAGCTGGCGCCGGACATGTTCTGCGTCGCCGGGGTGGATGCCCGCTTCCGGCGCGTCAACCCGGCCTTCACCCGCGTGCTGGGGTGGAGCGAGGAGGAGCTGCTCTCCCGGAGCTTCCTGGAGCTCGTCCACCCGGAGGATCGGGAGCGGACGCTCCACGAGGTGGCGGACATCGCGCGGGGGGAGAACGCCCTCCACTTCGAGAACCGCTACCTGTGCAAGGACGGCTCCTGGCGGTGGCTGGCCTGGAGGACGTCTCCCGCGACGCAGGATGGCTTCATCTACGCCGCCGCGCGTGACATCACCGTGCAGCGCGAGATGCAGGAGGCGGTGCGGATGCTCAACCAGCAGCTGGAGCTGCGCGTGAGCGAGCGCACCCGGCAGCTCGAGGAGGCCAACCGGGAGCTCGAGTCCTTCAGCTACACGGTGAGCCATGATCTCCGGGCGCCCCTGCGCCACATCACCGGCTTCGTCGGGCTGCTCGAGCGCCATGCCCAGGGCGCCCTGGACGCCAAGGCCCAGGGCTACCTGCGCACCATCTCCGAGTCGGCGCGGCGGGGCGGACAGCTCGTGGATGATCTGCTCGCCTTCAGCCGCATGGGCCGGGTGGAGATGCGCCAGTCCCGCCTCCAGCTGGAGCCGCTGGTGGAGGAGGTATGGGAGGAGCTGGCGCCCGAGCGCGAGGGCCGCGACGTCGTCCTGGAGGTGGGGCCCATGCCGGAGGCGAGGGGAGATCCCGCCATGCTGCGGCTCGTCTTCAAGAACCTGCTGGGCAACGCGGTGAAGTACACGCGGCCCCGGGCGGAGGGCCGGGTGGAGGTGACGGCCGAGGGAGGCGAGGACGGCGTCGTCATCCACGTGAAGGACAACGGCGTGGGCTTCGACATGGCGTACGAGGACAAGCTGTTCGGTGTCTTCCAGCGGCTGCACCGCGCCAGCGAGTTCGAGGGCACGGGCATCGGCCTGGCCCACGTGCGGCGCATCATCACGCGCCACGGAGGCCGCACCTGGGGCCGGGGCGTGGTGGGGCAGGGGGCCACCTTCTCCTTCTTCCTGCCGGCGGCCCCCGCGCCCTGATGTCACCTGGGTGACGCGGTGCGTTGCATTCCGGTGAGGTGATTTTCACAATCGTTTCGCTGGATTTGGCGGTCCGGCCCCTAGGGTGGCGGCGGCCGGAAACGTTTTCAGGGGTGAACCGTACGTGAGGCAGGAGATGCGGAGTCCCACGGACGAAGAGCTCATGGAACGTTTCTGTGAAGGTGACCAGGCGGCTTTCGAGGCGCTCTTCGCCCGGCATGCCGGACGTGTGCAGGGTTTCCTGGCGCGGATGGTGCGGGATGGGCCGCTCGCGGAGGACCTGCTGCAGACGACGTTCCTGTCCGTCATCCGGGCCCGGGGCCGGTACGAGCCGGGCACCCGCTTCAGTCCCTGGCTGCTGACGATCGCCGCCAACGCGGCCCGGGATGCGCTGCGCCGCCGCCAGCATGTGGAGGCGTACTCCCGGGAGAGCGATCCCGCGCCCTCGTCGGTCCAGCCCGGAGTGGGCGACCCGGGGATGCGCCGGCGGCTGGAGGACGCGTTGCAACAGCTCCACCCGGATCAGCGCGAGGCCGTCATCCTCAGCAAGGTCGAGGGCTGGTCATTCGAGGAGATTGCCGCGATGCGAGGCATCAGTGTGGTGGCGGCCCGGGTCCGGGCGCACCGGGGCTACGAGAAACTCCGGCGGTTGCTGGGTGGACTGGAGGAGGCCTGATGAGACCGTCCATCGACGCCCTGCTCGCGGAGGAGTTCCGCACCGACGGCGCCGTCATCGAGCGGACGCTGTCCGCCGCGCGCGAGGAGCTGGCCCGAAAGCATCCGGTGAGGCGCTGGCGTACTCAGGCCCGGTGGATGTTCGCCGCGTCGGCGGGCCTGTCGGCCGCGGTGGCCGGGGTGCTGCTCGTGCTGGGGCGGACGTCCGGTGACGTGCTGCTGGGCCGCGCGCCACTGCTGGTGCTGCTGTGGGCCACCAGCGCGGTGTGTACCTGGGCGGCGGTGTCTCCGCGCGGGCGCAAGCTCGAGCCCTGGGGCGTGGTGATGGCCGTGGCCAGCGCGGCGGCACTCGTCTTCGGGCGCGGCCCGGCCTGGGGGGAGACGACCCTGCCGGAGTGGGTCTGCACGCTCAGCCATGTCGGGGTGGGGATCGTCCCGCTCGTCGTCGCGGTGACCGTCTTGCGAGGCACCGCCTTCCGTCCCTTGCGCGCCCTCGTGGCGGGCTTGTCCGTGGGCACCACGGGCGCCTTCCTGGGGGAGCTCGCGTGCACCCTGAGCTGGCAGCACGTCGTGGGCTACCACCTGTCCGCCTGGGCGATCGTCGCCGTCGCGACGCTCGCCGTCTCCATGTCCCTCAAGCCCCGGTCCTTCGCACCATGATCCAGGATGCCGCTCTCATCGTTGACCAGGACGTGGAAGGCGCCCCCGTGCGCATCGGCGAGAGGGTGAAGGTCATCAGCCACTCGGGGGATGACTCCATGAACCTGCGCTTCCTCGGCAAGGCCGGCGTCGTGGTGGCGCTGGTGTTCGATGATCCGGACCTCCAGTACCCGTATGATCCGCTCATCCAGGTGCGCGTCGACGACGTCGGCGAGGACCTGTTCTTCCCGGAGGAGCTCGAGCTGGGGCCGGAGTGGGCGCGGCGGCAGCTCGCCGGACTGCGGCAGTCGGTGCGGGAAGCGGAGCGGCGCGGCGTGGAGCGGATGACCTGAGGCGGTGCCCGCTCAGCGCTCCCGCTGACGCAGCCGCTCCGCCATCTGCCGGGACGTGAGGATGTCGAACGGCACCTGCTTGTGCCCGGCGAGCGCGAGCACCCGCTTGTCCTTGCTCACCAGCCAGGAAGCGCCCACGCGCGCGGCGAGGACGAGGAACTTCTGGTCATCCCGATCGCGGCAGCGGGGCAGGGGCGGCGGTGGTGTGCCCGCGTCCTCGGGAGCCATGCGCACGAGACCCTGGTAACGCTCCTGGAGGGTCCGCCGGGCCGCCTCGTCCAGGGCGAAGGAGGGATAGGCGAGCACGAGCTCCAGCTCCTTCAGCGTCTCCGCGTCCGCCCAGGCGGTGACGTCGCCCGCGGACAGCGCCTGGGCCAGGGGCCGCACGTGGGGATCGTCGAACACCAGCAGGTCCAGGACCACGTTGGTGTCGAGGACCAAAGGCAGCGGCGTGGAGGAGGAAGGGGAGGACATGATCAATGCCAGGAGACGCCGGACGTGGGCCCCTCGCCCGTGACGGTCTTCATCCAGGCGCGCAGCGCGTCCGCGTCCGAGGGGAGCTCATCCGGCCAGAGGCGTATGGTGCCGTCCTGGCCCGTGGAGACGAGGCTGTTGCCATCCGGGAAGAACTCCACCGAGCCCACCTGCCCGGTGTGGCCGCGCAGCGCCCGGCCCTCGCCGGTGGCCAGGTCCCACAGCCACACCGTCTTGTCGATCCCCGCGGCGGCCACCCGCGTTCCGTCGGGCGAGAAGGCGAGGTCGCGGACCTCCCCATGGGGGCCCTGCAACGGCGGGCCCTCGCGCTGACCCGTTCGCGGATTCCAGATGATCAAACGCCCATCCTTGTCGCTCCGGCTGGCCACGCGCTCTCCCGTCGGGGAGTAGACGACCTCCAGGACGCCCGCGCCGCTCGCGTACGCGCGCACGCTCTGGCCGGTGCGCACGTCCCAGAAGCGCAGGGAGTGATCCATGGCGCCGCTGACGAGGTGCTGTCCATCCGGCGAGAAGGCCACGGTGCGGACGGCGTCCTCGTGGCCCGCCAGGACCTGGAAGTCTCCCGAGGCCACGTCCCACAGGCGCACCGTCTTGTCCGCGCTCGCGGAGGCGAGCCGTGTGCCATCCGGGGAGAAGGCGAGCTGGGACACCCGCTTGCCATGACTCCCGAGCAACCGTCCCTGTCCGGAGGCGAGCTCCCACACGCGCACGCCGCCCCCCTCGTCCGCGGTGGCGAGCCACCGGCCATCGCCAGAGAAGGCCAGGGTGGGGAGCCTGCGCGAATGGCCCTCGAGGATGCGCTCGCCACGGCCGGAGGAGGCTGCCCACAGGTGGATCCGGCCATCGGGTGCACTGGCGGCCAACCACCGGCCATCCGGGGAGAAGCCCAGGGTGCTCGACTGGAAGTCCTTCTGCTCCAGGAGGCTCGCGCCCGAGGCCGCGTCGAGGAGATGGAGCGAGCCATCCGAGGCCAGGGTGGCCAGCCGCCGGCCATCGGGGGAGAGCCGCAGGGCGACCTGTGTCGCGCGCATGCTCGCGAGGATGCGGTGGCTCTCCGCCTCCACGGGGAAGAGGCGCACCGTGCCGTCGGCACTGGCCACGGCCAGGCGCCGGCCATCGGGGGAGAACAGGACGGGGTTCGTCTGTTCCCGGGCGCCGCGCAGGATGCGGACCTCCCGCGTGGAGAGGTCCCAGAGCCGGGCGGTGCGGTCGGCGCTCCCGGAGGCCAGGAAGCGGCCATCCCGGGAGGCGGCCAGGCTGGAGATCCGTCCCTCGTGGCCCTGCAACTCCGTCATCTGTCCGGTGGTGAGATCCCGCAGACTCACGGCTCCATCCAGCTTGCCGAGCGCCAGGGCCGTACCGCCGGGGAGGACGGTGAGCGCCGTGAGGCTCCCCAGCCCATCCGCGAGGAGCCGCCCCTGTCCGCTCACCGGCTCCCAGACGTGGAGCGCTCCCGTGCTACTGCCCGTGAAGAGCCTGCCGTCCGGAGCGAACCCGCACGCCCAGACGATTCCCGCCTCCTTCAGGAGCTGGAAGGTGCCCCGCGCCACGTTGCCGAGCGCCGATTCGGAGGCCTGCACCCGGTAGCCACGCACGAAGACATGTTCCCCATCCGGCGAGGGGAGGATGTCCTCGATTCCCATCACGCCCGTGTGGAACGTCCGCTCCGCGCCCGTGCCCAGGTCCCACACGTGGAGCACGTCGTCCTTGCGGCTCGCGGCGAGCAGACAGGTGTCACCACAGCCGAGGCTCATCGCGGAGACCGGACCGGACAGGGAGGCGAACACCTTGCCCTCGCCCGTCTCCAGGTTCCACTCGCGCAGCGTGCCGTCCTTGCCGCTGGCGATGAGGCGGCGGCCATCGGGGAGCAGTTGCAGCCGCCAGACCTCGTCGGTGTGCCCGGAGAGGATCCGGCTCCCGCCCGTCTCCAGGTCCCAGACGCGCACGGTGTGATCATCGCTGCTGGAGATCAGGGACCTGCCATCCCTCGTGAAGGTGGTGTCGTTGATGGCCTGCGCGTGGCCGCTCAGCACGGTCGCGAACCCCTGGGCCCGGGCATCGGCGGCGATGGTCCTCACCGCGGTCCAGCGGTCGAACCCGGGTGAGAGCTGCTGGAGCCAGGTGATGGCCTGGTTGGGATCCTTGCCCACGGCGTCCCGGGCCTGCATCAGCAGGAGCTGGTCTCTCTCGGCCGTGACGCGGAGGAAGCTCACCACCCCCAGGGTGACGAGCAGCAGCAGGGCCACCGCCGTGACCATCACCGCGGCCCGGTAGCGACGCAGGAAGCGGCGCAGCAGCTCCGTCCTCGAGTAGCGGTACGCCCCGACGATCTGTCCCGTCTGGAAGCGGCGCAGATCCTCCGCCAGTTCGCGCGCGGTGGCGTAGCGCCCGGCCGGGTCTCGCGCCATGGCCTTGGTCACGATGGCCAGCAGATCCACCGGGATGTGCTTCTGGCGCTGCGAGAGCGGCGGCGGGGGTCCGCCCACCACGCGTTGCAGCACCTGCTCCGAGGTCTTCCCCTCGTAGGGACGCGTCCCGGCCAGCAGGTGGTAGAGGATGGCGCCCAGCGCGTAGACGTCGGCGCGCTCGTCCACGGAGTTGCCCGCGGCCTGTTCCGGCGGCATGTACGCCGGTGTCCCCATCACCGTCCCCACCCGGGTGAGCCCACTGTCCACGGCGGACGCGGCGGGAGGTGCGTCCCCATCAGCCTCGGCGCCGTGAGCGCGCGAGAGATCCTTCGCCAGGCCCCAGTCGATGACGACCGTCTCGCCGAAGTTGCCCACCAGCACGTTGGCCGGCTTGAGGTCGCGGTGGATGATGCGCTCGGAGTGCGCGTACGCCATGGCCTCGGCCACCGCGAGCACGTGCGGCAGCAACGCCAGCCGCTCCTCGAGCGTCTTGCGCTCGGAGATGACGTCCGCGAGCGAGCGGCCCGACACCAGCTTCATGGCGTAGAAGGGCTCACCGCCCGGCCAGCGCCCCGCCTCGTACACGGGCACGATGGAGGGGTGCTGCAGGCGCGCGGTGACGAGCGCCTCGGCCACGAAACGCGGCTCGGTTCCGGGGGCCGGCGCGATCATCTCCTTGATGGCCACGGGGCGATCCAACCGCATGTCCCTGGCGCGGAGGATGCGGCCGATGCCGCCCCGGGCCAGCTCTCCGGCGACGGTGTAGTGGGACGGATCCACCACCGGGAGCGGCCTGTCGGAGGCGCCCGTCCCCGTCGGCCGGGAGGAGAGCACGGTGGTACCGATCCCGGCCTCGGGTGCCTCCGGCCCGGCGCCGGGCTGCATGGTGAAGGTGCTGTCGGTACCGGGAGTGTCCTGCGCGTCGAGGGACCCGCTTGCCTCGGTCGGCCTGGCTCGGCTCATGGGTACCTGACAGTCTACGGCAAGAGGCCCGCTGTCCGCTCTACCTGGCCACGAGCCGCCTGCTGCGCATGCTCCCTCTGGGAGAGGGCGGGGGGTGAGGGTCTACACCCATGTTCCCCCGGCCCTGGCTCGCCGCGTCCGGACTTACTGCGTATCGGCGGGCATCACCTTGATGCGCTCGCCGTTGGCGCCCTCGGCCTTGGTGGCGTTGGAGGAGCGCTGCGCATCCGTGGGGGTGCCGATCGCGAAGCTGGCGACGCGCGTGCGCTGGGCGCCCTTGAACTCACCGGACACGGAGACGACCAGGTGCGAGCGGCCGGCGCCCCGCGTGTAGGCCACGTCGTAGCTGGCGGTGGTGGCCTGCGGGAAGTTGACGTTGTCGGCGAGCGTCGGCGGGCTGGTGACCACCAGGCCATCCAGGCCATGCACGTTCACCCGCACGCCGGTGGCCGGGGCGTCGAAGCGCACGGTGACGCGGGCGGACGAGTCCTCGAGCTGCGCGTTCACCACCACCGGGGCTTCCATCTTTCCTTGCACGGCGGGCTCCGGGGCGGTGGCCGAGGAGGGGGTGGACTTCGGCGAGGAGGAACAGGCCGCCAGGGCCAGCAGCGCGAAGAAGCCCGGGAGGACGGCGAAGGTCTTGCGGTTCATGTGTGCTCCTGAATGCGTGGGCGAGGGAGGGGGCCCTGTCACGGGCTCTTGATGGAGACGGCGACGTCGTAATCGCCCGTGGTCTGCTTGAAGCCGGTCACCACCACCACGTACTTCTTGCCCGGCTGGGTGGTGAGGCTGACGGATTCCGTGCCTTGCTCGTTCGCATCCGCCTCGCCCACCACGCCACCCCGCTGGTAGACGGTGAGCGCCACGTCATCGTTCGGGGCGGTGGCCGAGACGGTCACGCGGGAGCCATTCCCCGTGAACACGTAATACTGGTTCTGCTGCCACGTGTTGTACTCGTAGCCACCGCCGAGCTGGACGCTGTTGTTGAACGGGAGCGTGGGCGCCTCGGCGTACATGGCGCGCATGCCCGAGTCCCCGTCGCCCCACTCGGTGGTGATGGGGCCCATCTTGTAGTGGGAGAGCAGGGTGTTCACCGCGGCCGCGTCCACGCCCGGCTGTGCCTTGAGCGCGGTGACGAACGAGGCGATGGTCGTCATCGAGTCCGTCCCCTTCTGCACCCCGACCAGCACGTCGTAGATGGGGCCGAGCCCGGCCCCGACCCTGTCGTACGCCTCCGCCGTGCCGGTGTCGAAGATGTCGTAGAGGAGCCGGTGCACGCTCGCCTCCGAGAACACCCCGGGCGTGGGATCATCCGTGTCCAGCGGCTCGGTCTCCGCGTCGATGCCGAAGGAGGACAGCGCCCCACCGGTTCCACCCCAGACGGTGTCCACGTACAGGGGCTCGGGCAGGAGCATGGCCGCGAGCGCGTTTCCGTAGCCCTCGCCGAAGGCGATGCGCGGATCCAACACGTCACCCCGGCCGTGAGGACCTCCGGGGCTGTCCGAGCGCGACAGGTTGCTCTCGAAGTAGTGACCCCACTCGTGGACGATCACGTGGGCGTCGAACTCGTCGGTGTCCGCGCCCTCCTTGCCGAGGATGTAGATCTCGTTCTCCGAGGGCGAGAAGTGCGAGGTGCTGATGAAGCCGCCCGCCTTGTCGCCGCCCTGGGGAACGTTGTTGGGGCTCCAGTTCACCTTGAGGGCGGGGAAGGTGACCGGGCGGACCGCCATGAACGCCTTGGCGGCGGTGTACATGGAGTCGAGCACGGCGAAGGGCGCCGCCGAGCGGCGGGTCGCGTCGTAGGCCGTCCCCGTCCAGCCGTGGCCCGCGTGCAGGTTCAGCGTCGAGTCGGTGGTGGGCAGCGTGCTGGTGCCGATGGCCCAGACGGCGTTCCCGTCCGTGTTGTCCTCGACTTGAATCTGCGGGCTGCTCGTCCTGGCGAGCACCTCGAGCGAGGTCGCGCCCTTGATGCTGCGCAGGAAGGAGATCTGGTAGTTGCCCTGCTCGTCGGTGTTCGTCGTGGCGAGGACGGTGGTTCCCTGGCGCACCTGGACGACGGCGTTGCGCACGGGCTTCTTGAGGGTCGCGGTGAAGTCGAGCGGAGCCCTGTCACGCGCATAGGTGGCCGGGACGAAGTCGTAGGTCACCTTGCCGGTGAGGGTCACCTGGGTGCCGCCGCCACCTCCTCCTCCACCGCCGCCGCCACCACCACCGTCGCATCCCGCCGCCAGGGCGAGGAGCATGGCGAGTGGCGTTACACGCCCGATGCGGCGTGACAATGCGCTGCTGAACAGGTGCATGCTGTGTTTCCCCCGCTGCCTTTCATGGCAACCAGACTGGGCCCGGGTTTCCTGTGCTGCTGTCAGGAATGAGACGGACGCGTTGAATCCCGGGGCGTACCACCCTCCCGCGCTGGAGCGCAAGCCGGGGTCCGGTGCGCACGTCTCCGTGTGGGCCAATGACAATCACTCTTGTCATGTGACTGTTTCTCCCTCGCTCTCCGAGGAAGTGAGCTGTGCAGCACAGAAACCCGCTCTCGTCCTGGCGCGCGAGTTGTCGCGCGGGAGCGAGTGCACAGAGTACGGCCCCCCTCTCATTCGATCCTCAGACAGGAAGGTGGACCATGCGTCGGTACTGGACCGGTGTGTCTTCACTGCTATGCATCAGCGCCCTGGCCGCGGCAGGCGCACCGCTCACGGCCGCCGCGCTGGATACCCCGGCGGAGCCCGCGTCCTGCCGCGCGGTCTCCCTGGTCAAGCCCATCGCCTCGGGCGGGGCCGGCTCCTTCCCGGACTACGACGTGCAGCCGCCCATGGTGCTGGGCAGGACGGCCTTCTTCGCCGCCAATGATGGGACGAGCGGTCTGGAGTTGTGGAAGAGCCGCGGTGGCGAGCTCGACACGGAGCGCGTGGCGGATGTCTTCCCGGGCGCGATGGGCTCGGAGCCGCGCGCGCTCACCGTGGCTGGCAATTCCCTCTACTTCACCGCGAAGGGTGACGGTACCGGCCGCGAGCTGTGGAAGACGGATGGGACGGCCGAGGGCACGGTGCTCGTCAAGGATCTCCGTCCCGGGCCGGAGGACTCGGGCGTCACGGCGCTGACGGCGCTGGGGGACACGCTGTTCTTCATCGCCGATGACGGCGTGCACGGCCTCGAGCTGTGGAAGAGCGATGGCACGCCGGAGGGCACGGTGCTGGTGGAGGACCTCGTGCCTGGCACCGGAAGCTCGGGAATCGGCTCGCTGACCGTGTTCCGGGACGCGCTCTACTTCGCGGCGGATGGTGGACCCCGCGAGGTCGAGCTGTGGAAGAGCGATGGCTCGGCGGAGGGCACCGAGCGCGTCGCCGTCGTCCGGGTCATCGAGAGTGATCCGAGCGAGGAGCTCATCCGCGGCCTGACGGTGGCGGGGGACACGCTCTACTTCTTCGCCGGGTCGGACTACGCGAAGCAGTGGGATCTCTGGAAGAGCGACGGCTCGGGTCCGGGGACGGTCCGGGTCCGCACGCTGAGCCGCGGCCCCGAGGACTACGCCGCCGGCCCCGTGACGCTGACACCCACGGGCGGACAGGTCTTCTTCGTGGCGGGGGCGGGTGGCTCCCTGTGGCGGAGCGATGGCTCCTCTGGCGGGACGTACGTGGTCAAGGAGTCCAGCGACGCCCGCTTCCTGACGAACCTCAATGGCCAGCTGCTCTTCACCGCCTGGGATGACGAGAGTGGTTTCGAGCTGTGGCGCAGCAATGGCACGGTGGCCGGCACGGCGCTGGTCGAGGACATCCGCCCCGGAACCGCCAGCGCGGCCCCGTTCTGGCTGACGGTGGTGGATGGGAAGGTGCTGTTCAGCGCGGAGACGGACGCGGAGGGCCGTGAGCTCTGGTCCACGGATGGCACCCAGGACGGGACGCACCTGCTGCACGACATCGTGCCGGGGCCGGGCTCCTCGGAGCCCTCGTGGCTCACCCCCGTGGGCCCGCGCGTCTTCTTCATCACCGACGATGGCACCGATGGCGCCGAGCCGTGGGTGCTGAACGACTGCACCCCGCCGGACCTCTCCTGCCCGGCTCCCATGATCGTGGAGGCGCGGGGGCCGTCGGGCGCGCCCGCCGAGTATGCGCTCGCCACCGCGAGCGACAACAAGCCCGGGGCTCCGGACATCAGCTACAGCAAGCTGTCCGGCAGTGACTTCCCCATCGGAGAGACCCAGGTCTTCGTCACGGCGTCCGACGAGTCCGGCAACAAGTCCGCCTGCTCGTTCCAGGTGAAGGTGCGTGACACCACGGCGCCCGCGCTCTCCTGCCCGCGCAACCTGGAGGTCTGGCGGCAGTTCCGCTACGGCGCCAAGGTGGCCTTCCAGGCGGAGGCCTCCGACGCGGTCTCCAAGCCGGCCATCACCTACGATCCCGCGCCCGGCAGTGACTTCGTGGTGGGCCGCACCCAGGTGCGCGTCACCGCCTCGGACGCGTCCGGCAACGTCTCGCGCTGCGCGTTCGAGGTGAAGGTGCGGCGTGACTACGAGCCCCAGGCGGACAGCGGCTGCGGCTGCGGCGCGTCCTCGCCCGGCGTGCTCTCCAGCTGGGCGCTGCTGACGGCCGTGTCCATGCTGGCCCGCCGCCGCCGCAAGTAACGCCTGGAAACACGAGGGCCCGGTCTCCTCTCGGATACCGGGCCCCGTGCACCGCCGTGGACGGCGCGGACTACTTGATCAGCTTGTCCAGCGGCTTGGCCTCGGTGGTGGCCTTCTCCTTGGTCCAGTCGATGACGGGCGTCTGCCACGACATGCCCGTCTCGCCCGGCTCGGGATCCAGCGTCTCGAACGTGAAGCCATCACCGCCGAAGTAGAGGTACTCGACCGTGGCGACCTTGTACTCCTTCTTCGGATCCAGCGGCTTGCCCTTGGCGTCCTTGAACTTGCCCTTGCCGGCGGACGTGACGCCGGAGAACACCGCCTCCGGGTTCTCCAGCTGCTGCGCCAGGTCCGCGCCCTTCAGATCCACCACCATCACCGAGTTCTCGAAGGGCAGCACCGAGTACACGCTGCCCTTGGTCACCTTGCCCGCGGGCAGGCCCTCGCGGAAGCCCTTGCGGTTGAGCACCACGGCGTCCGCGCCCGTCTGCTCCCGGATGGCGGTGGTCACCCAGCTGGTCAGCTGCTTGGAGTCCTTCTCGAAGGCCTTCTGGGTGAAGCCGATCTCCTCGCCCAGGGCCTGATCCAGCTTGGCCTTGTAGTCGGCGATCATCTTCGCGGTGTCGGCGTCCGGAGCCGGAGCGCCCTCGCCGCCGGTCACGTCCACCGTGGTCACCTCCACGCCCGTCACCTGCTCACCCTCGGGCTTGGAGCCATCGAAGGTGTAGGCGGCGCGCAGGTACTTGTCGAAGCCACGGCCCAGCGACACGTAGGTGGTGTTGCCCTCCTTCGTGTTCACCGGCTGGGCGCAGCGGCCACCGGCCACCAGCGACACCTTCCACTCGGGGTGCTTGCCCACCACGGGCTGCAGATCGCTGGCGCACGCGTCCGCGAGCACCACCACGGTGTCCGCGCCGGCCTTGAGGGCCTCGCCCGCCGCCTCCGTCAGCGCCTGCTCGTCGGGGATGACCTCCAGGCCCGTGGCGCGCCCGGCCATGGCCGTGGACACCGTCTTGGGCGACGTCAGGCCCACCACGCCCACCTTCAGGCCCTGGCGCTCGAACACCTTGAAGCCCGGCACATCCCAGGAGTTGGCCAGCGCCGCGTCCTTCACCTTCAGGTTGGCCGCCAGGAAGGGGAAGCCGCCCGCCTTCACGTTCTTCTGGAACTGCTCGCCCCCGTAGTCCAGCTCGTGGTTGCCCAGGGCGGAGGCGGCGAAGCCCATGCGGCCCATCACCGCCGACGTCGTCTCCCCGTAGAAGAAGGAGGAGAGGGCCGGCCCGTTCCACGCATCGCCGATGGTCAGCGCCAGCGTCGAGGCGTTCTTGCAGGGGGCCTGGCCGTCCTTGAGCTGGCCGGGACAGTGCTTCTCCTTGGCGGCCCACCAGCCGAGCAGCTCCGCGGCGCCGGTGGCCGGCTTCTCACCCTCGGCGGGAGGGGTGGGGAGCAGCTGGCCATTGGGGCTGCCGGTGACGAGCACCGTCACCGTGGTGGGCTTGGGGGCGGGTTTGGCCGCGGGCGCCTTGGCCGGCTCGGCGGCCGGCGGCGCGGGTGGGGTTTCCTTCTCGCAGCCGGTGAGCGCGCCCAGGAGGGCGAAGGCGACCACACCGGAAGCACGGCGCCACGGGTGCACTCCACCCGTCGCCGGCTTGATCACGGACTCGCGATGCATGAGGGCTCCGAATTCGTTGGCGATACGGCAGCGCGAATACCACACCTCCCCCCCCGGGTCGTCAAAAAGGGCACCCCCTCGCCACCCGGGTGGGTCGTGCTAGCGTTCCAGGTGTGTTGAACCGCGAGAAGGATGCCCCGCCTCCGCCCGAGGCGGCGCGGGGTGGGGGGCGCCCTGGATCCGGACCGGCCACTGCTCGCGAGCAGTGGCTCTGGAAGGTCTGGGCGGATGTGCGTCGTGGCGCCGGGTACTTCCCTCAACGGAGTGTTTCGCTGCCAGTGAACTGGTTGGCGCAGCTCGTCCATGGGGCGTGCCTGCCGTTCCACCTGCTGCGGAGCCTGTGGGCGGACCGGGCGCTGCGGCGGTACTACCTGAAGGTGAGCGTGTGTCAGGCGCTCACCGTGCTGGGGCTGGCGTTGCTGTTCACGGGCTCGGGCAAGGAGGTGGTGGAGACGGTGGGGCCCGACGAGTGGTCGGCGCGGCATCGGGAAGAGGTGGCGGGCGAGCTGGAGAAGGCGCGGGCCGAGCTGGAGGCGGCCGAGGCCGGACTGGAGAAGCTGCGCAAGCTCCAGAAGGTCGCGGAGGGCTCGGGGAGGCTCGCCGAAATGGCGGGAGCGGACCCGGAGAAGGTGCGCGCCGCGGTGGAGCACGCCCTGAAGGAGGCCCAGGCGGCCGAGGAGCGCCGGCGGGCGGCGAGGGACGCCGCGCGAGCCAGGAGCGCGCAGCTCGAGGCGTTGGAGGGGACGCACACGGTGCGCCGGGCCGTCTATTGGGCGGTGCTGCTGACCATGCTGCAGCTCGCCCAGTGGCTCGTCATCGGCCTGACGCGCGACTTCCACACGGTGCTCGAGCGCGAGGTGAGCCTGCGCACCGGACTGGCGCCGGAAGACGAGCCGCTCACCCCGCGTGTCCGGCTCAACCTGCCGTGGGTGCGAGCCAAGATGAGGCGCCGGTGGCGGGGCCTGGTGTTGTTCTTCCTCGGGGTTCCCGTGCTCTGGCTGGCCACGCGGTGGCTGCCCTGGCGTGACGAGGTGCTCGCCGCGCTGATGTCCCTGTGGGGCGCCTGGTGGTTCGTGGTCTTCACCGCGGGCAAGAGCGCCCTGGCCTGGAAGGAGGAGAGCGCGGGCGAGCCCTGGTTCCTGCGCGGCTGGAACGGGCTCACCTCACGCATCCCGGTGCTGAGCGCCTACGGCTCGGTGTGGACGAACCAGACACGCGAGGTGTTCTCCCCGGCCGCCAGCGTGGAGCGGCGGCCCTGGGTTCTGATGGGGCTGGCGGTGGTGCGGGCGCTGTCGTCGCTGCCGCTGGTGAAGTGTTTCCTGCGCCCCCTCATCCCCGTGGCCGCGGCCCATCTGCTCGCCCGGGCCGGGCCAGCGGCGCCCGAGGCACTCCCTCCGGGCGGAGGAACTTCCGCGTAGCGCGCGCGGGTCCCCGCCCTGGAGGGCAGGGGATCTGTTGTCCGGACCTCGTGGCCTATTTCCTTCCGGACACCGGCACGCGCATGGGTTTGCGAGCGCTGCCCCGGCACCGAAGAATCCTGCGGCCTCGGGAAGTTCCCGTGGACGGACCAGCGCGAGGGGGGGTCAATGAAGCGCGTCCTGCGAGTGGCCGCGATGCTGTGCATGAGTGCATGCGCGTGGGGCCCCGGCATGTCCATGGACGAGGGCGCCTTCCGCAAGCGCTACGCCGACAAGGCGGACGCGGGCACCGGGGATGGTGCGTACGAGATCGTCCCGATCGACGCGGAGCTGCTGAGCAGGCAGCAGGCGGAGCGCGAGCGGACACGGCCCCCACCCCGGGAGGATCCGCTGGCGGCGGCCGCGGCGGACTATGACTACCGGGTGACGGCCCACGACGTGCTGAGCGTCATCGTCTGGGAGCATCCGGAGCTCACCATCCCAGCGGGCGAGTTCCGCTCCGCCGAGGCCACGGGCCACCCGGTGGCGGCCGATGGGACGATGTTCTTCCCCTATGTGGGCGTCATCCCCGTCGCGGGCAAGACGCTCCGGGAGATCCGCGAGCTGCTGACGAAGGGACTGACCCCCATCATCGAGCGGCCCCAGCTCGACGTGCGCGTGGTGGGCTTCCGCGGGCAGAAGGTGCAGGTCACCGGGGAGGTGGCCGCTCCTGGCAGCATCCCCATCACGGACGTACCCCTGCGGGTGCAGGACGCCATCAGCCAGGCCCGGGGGCCCACCGCCGAGGCCGACCTGCGCGGCGTGACACTCACCCGGGGCGGGCAGACGTTCACCCTGGATCTCCAGGCGCTCCACGAAGAGGGCGACCTCAGCCAGAACTGGCTCCTCCAGGACGGAGACATCCTCCACGTCTCCGATCGGAGCCGGAACAAGGTCTTCGTCCTCGGCGAGGTCCGCAGACCGTCCTCGCGCCTCATGGTGAAGGGCCGGATGACGCTCGCGGAGGCCATTGGAGACAGCGAGGGCTTCGATCCCGTCAGCTCCAACCCGGCGAGGCTCTATGTCATCCGGGGCAGCTTCGACCGGCCCACCATCTACAAGCTCGATGCCAGGTCGCCCGACGCGCTCCTGCTCGCGACACAGTTCCAACTTCAGCCACATGACGTCGTGTTCGTCTCGGCGCACGAGTTGACACGCTGGAACCGCATCATCAGTCAGATCCAGCCGACAGTTCAGCTGCTCTGGCAGGCAGTAGATACCGGGAACAGAGCGATCATTATCCAGCCTCCATGACGCGCGCCTCCCGCCGCAAGGCTCCCGCCCGCTCCGGCCAGGGAGCGCCAGCCGACGAGCTCGATCTGGGCCGTCACCTGGCCATCCTGCTCGAGCACCGGGGCTCGATCCTCGCCACGGTGCTCCTGTCGCTCGTGGTGGGGGCCGTGTACATGACGTCCGCGACGCCGGTGTACCGCGCCAACGCCGTCCTCCAGCTCGAGGAGAAGGTGCGCCGCCTCGGGGAACTGGACGATCTGCTGGCGGGCGGCTCCGGGCAGGCGTCCACGGAGATCGAGATCCTCAGCTCGCGGGCATTGCTGGGGAGGGTGGTGGACGAGCTGCGGCTGGATGTGGTGGCCACGCCCCGGTACTTCCCGGTGCTGGGGGCGGCGCTCGCCCGCGGCCACGAGGGACCGGGCCTCGCCGGGCCCCGGTGGTACCTGGATTCGTTCGCCTGGGGCGGAGAGCGCCTCCAGGTGGAGCGGATGAGCGTGCCGCCGGAGCTGGAGGACGTCCCGCTCACGCTCGTCGCCGGGGAGGGCGGTGCGTACTCGCTCCTCGGGCCGGGCTCCACCCCGCTGCTCAGCGGGCGTGCCGGTACACCCGCCGCGGCACCGCCGGGCTCGCCCTGGCGGGTGGAGCTCCTCGTCTCCGGGCTCGAGGCCCGTCCGGGGACCCGCTTCGAGGTGACGCGCCGCTCCCGCTTCGAGGTGGTGGAGGAGCTGCGGCACGCGCTGCGCCTGAGCGAGAAGGGCGTCAACACCGGCGTGCTCACCCTGGCGCTCGAGGGGGAGGAGCCCGCGCGGATCTCCGCGGCGCTCCGGTCCATCGCGAGCCACTACGTCCGCCAGAACGTCGAGCGCAGGAGCGAGGAGGCGGAGCGGACGCTGGCGTTCCTCGACACCCAGCTGCCCGGCCTGCGCGAGGAGCTGGAGCGCGCGGAGGCGGCCCTGAGCGCCCACCGCGCGGGCCAGGGCATCGTCGACCTCGGGATGGAGACCCAGGCGCTCCTGAACCGGAGCGTGGATCTCGAGAAGTCGATCTCCGAGCTCATGCTCCAGCGCTCCGAGCTGAAGCAGCACTTCACCGACAAGCACCCGATGCTCACCACCATGGGCCGCAAGCTGGCGCGGCTGCGGTCCGAGCGGAGCGCCGTCAACGCCCAGCTCAAGGGCCTGCCGAGCGCGGAGCTCAAGTCGGCGCAGCTCATGCGGGACGTGACGGTGGCCAACGAGCTGTACCTCCAGCTCAACAACAAGGCCCAGGAGTACCGCGTCCTCAAGTCGAGCATCGTCGGCAACGCACGCGTGCTGGACGAGCCCGTGGTGACCCGCGCGCCGGTGCGTCCCAACAAGCCGGGGGTGATCGCCGTCAGCCTCGTGCTGGGGCTGACGCTCGGCATCGCACTCGCCTTCACCCGGCACGCGCTCCGCAAGGGCGTCTCGGATCCCTCCCTCATCGAGGCGGAGCTCGGGGTGCCGGTCCATGCCACCATTCCCCTCGGCGCTGTCTCCTCGTGGCGGGCCCGGGGTGGACGTGCCTCGGAGCGCGGGACGCTGCCCATCCTGGCCGAGACGCATCCGCGCGATCTGGTCACCGAGAGTCTGAGGGAGCTGCGGACCCGCCTCCTGCTCGCGTTGAAGGACGCGCCCAACAACGTGATCGCCATCACCGGGCCGAGCCCCGGAGTGGGCAAGTCCTTCGTCTCCGTCAACCTCGCCTGGCTGCTGGCGGACTGTGGCAAGCGGGTGCTGCTGGTGGACGCCAACCTGCGCGGGGGCTGGCTCCACCGCTGTTTCCAGGCCGAGCGCACCCTCGGCCTCTCCGAGGCCCTCGAGGGCACCGTCGAGCTGGAGCAGGCCATCCTGCGGGTTCCCGGACAGAACCTGTCCTTCCTGTCGGCCGGGGCCCTGCCTCCCAACCCCGCCGAGCTGCTGCTGAGCGACAGGTTCCAGGAGCTCGTGGCGCGGATGTCGGCCGGGTACGACCTGGTCCTCCTGGACACGCCGCCCATCCTGGCGGTGACGGACGCGGCGATCGTGGGCCGGCACGCGGGTGTGAACCTCATCGTGGTGCGCGCGGACACCCACCCGATGGGAGAGGTGGCGGCGGCCCTGGGCCGGCTCGAGCAGAACGGCGTCCAGGTGCGGGGAATCATCTTCAACGGCGTGTCGCGCTCGCGGGTGGGGCGCGCGGTGAGCGGCATCTACCAGTACGAGTACCCGGCCGGGGGCTGAACGCGGGGTTGGAGCCACCTCATGAGATGGATCCGATGCGCGGGACTGGGTGTCATCGCCGCGCTCTATGTGCTCGCGGGGCGCTGGGGCGTGCACCGGCTGGCCGCCGAGGAATCCGATGCAGGCCCGTTCCTGGAACTGCGCCTGTGGATCGTCATGGCGGGCTTGGTGCTCGCATCCGTGGGCCTGGTGCACCGTGCCCACCGCGTGGCGGAACCGGGCGAGACCCGGCTCGACCTCCGGATCATGGTGGCCCTGGGGGTGTTCTTCGGATACCTGTGCGCCAGCGCGTTCTGGGCTCCCGACGCGAGCTTCGCGCTGCTGAAGCTTTACGATGTCCTCCTGCTCGGCGTGATGAGCGTGGGCTTCGGGCTCGCCGCGATCCGCCAGCCAGCGGCGCGGGTGCTGGACGCCTTCTGGGCCGTGGTGGTCGTCATCACCTCGCTGCTGGCGCTCACCGGAGTCCGCCAATTGCTGGGCGGAGGGGGCGGCGCGCGGTTGGCCGTGCTGGGGGGCGGGCCGAACGTCTTCGCCCGGCTCATGGGCATGCTGACGCTCGGCGCCCTGTACTTCTGGTACCGGCGGGGGCAGGCCTGGCTCTGGATTCCCATGGCTGCCACCGGGGTGATCCTCGCGCTGCTCACCGGCTCACGGGGTGGGGTGGTGTCTCTCGCCGCCGGAATCCTCTCCTTCCTCGTGGTGGCGCGGGTGCCGTTGCGCCGGCTCTCCCTCCTGGCGCTCCTGGCCATGGCCGCCTTCGGGGGAGCGACCCTGCTCTCTCCCCTGGGCAAGGCGCTCAACCACTCCATGGAGGAGCGCTTCCTGCGCCTGACCCTGAAGTACGAGGGGCATGGTGGCTCGGAGAGCAAGGTCTACCTGGCTGGGCGCGAGTCCTACTATGCCGCCGCGTACGGGCTCGGGCTCGACTACCCGCTGGCGGGGGCCGGTCTCGCGGCGTTCCCGGCGCTCGGGCTGGGGGTCTACCCCCACAACCTCTTCCTCGATGTGTTCTGCGAGGGCGGCGCGCTGGGCCTGGCGTTTCTCGGGTGGGCCCTGCTCGTCTTCTTCCGCGCGGCGTTCTGGGAACGCCGCGGCTTCGATGGGGCAACCGTAGGCGGAGCGGTGCTGGTGCTGCTCGGCAGCCAGTCCAGCGGTGACCTCTATGACAGCCGGGCCCTCTTCCTGCTGATGGTGATGTCCTCGTGCACCACGGCCTCTCCCTCCGTTCAAGGAGCCACCTGACATGAAGATCATCTACCTCCACCAGTACTTCACCACGCCCACGATGCAGGGCGGCACCCGCTCCTACGAGCTCGCCCGCCGCCTGGTCCGCATGGGCCACGAGGTGCACATGGTGACCTCGGACACCCAGCCCACCGCGAACACGGAGGGCTGGCGCGAGACGGACGAGAGCGGCATCCACGTGCACTGGCTCCCGGTGGCCTACTCCAACTCGATGGCATACGCGGAGCGGCTCCGCGCCTTCGGCCGATTCGCCGTCAACTCCACGCAGCGGGCGATGCAGCTCGCGGGCGACGTGGTCTTCGCCACGAGCACGCCGCTGACCATCGCCATCCCGGGGCTGTTCGCCTCGCGGTGGCACCGCAGGCCCATGGTCTTCGAGGTGAGGGATCTCTGGCCCGCCATTCCCATCGCGGTCGGCGCCCTCAAGAGCCGCCCCGCCATCTTCGCCGCCCAGATGCTCGAGCGGGCCGCCTACGCGGGAGCGGCGCACATCGTCGCGCTCTCGCCGGGGATGAAGGCCGGGGTGGAGGAGGCGGGGGTGTCCCCGGAGAAGATCACCGTCATCCCCAACCTCTGCGACCCGGAGCGCTTCCAGGTCCCGGCTTCGGCGGGCGAGTCCTTCCGGCGGAAGTACCCGTGGCTGGGGGACAGGCCCATGGTGCTGTACGCGGGGACCCTCGGGCTGGTGAATGGGGTGGACTACCTCGTGCGTCTGGCGGCGGACATGCTGAAGCGGGCTCCAGAGGTGCGCTTCGTCATCATGGGGAAGGGACGGGAGGAGATGGCCCTGCACGCGCTGGCCGATCAGCTCGGCGTGCGGGAGCGCAACCTCTTCTTCCTGCCCAGCGTGCCCAAAGTGGAGATGCCCACGGTCCTCTCCGCGGCGAGCATCGCCACCTCGCTCTTCACCGACGTGCCGGGCATGCAGGACAACTCGGCCAACAAGGTCTTCGACGCGCTCGCCGCCGGCCGGCCCCTCGCGCTCAACTACGGGGGTTGGCAGGCGGAGTTGCTCGAGCGGGAGCGGTTCGGACTGTACCTGCCCCCCAAGGACGTCGCCGCCGCGGGAGCGCTGCTGGCGAGCAGGATCCGGGACCCCCAGTGGCTCGCCGAGGCAGGGACGCGGGCGGGACGGCTCGGCCGGGAGCGGTTTTCCGCGGACTCCGCGGCCCTCCAGCTCGCCGAAGTGCTGCACCGCGCGGTGGCCAGGGCGTGACGCGGCGCTCGGTGGGAGGCAACTTCGCCTGGACGCTCCTGGCGGGGCTGGTGTACGCGCTCGCCCAGTGGGGCTTGCTGGTGGCCTATGCCCGGCTCGGCACCATGGAGCTGGTGGGCGAGTTCGCCCTGGGTCTGGCCATCACCGCCCCGGTGATGCTGCTCGCGCGGATGCAGTTGCGCGTGCTGCAGGCCACCGACGCCCGGGACGCTTTCGCGTTCGAGCACTACCTCGGGCTGATGGTGCTCAACGTCCTCGGAGGCGTGCTGCTGTGCTGCGCCATCGGGTGGGTGGCGGGGTATCCGGCGCGTGCCAGCCTCGTCATCACACTGCTGGCGCTGGCCAAGGGCTTCGAGGCGATCAGCGAGGTGTTCTACGGCGCCCTGCAGAAGGCCGAGCGGATGGGCCTCATCGCCCGCTCGCTCATCGCCAAGAGCGTGCTCTCCGTGGTGCTCGTGGTGCTCGCGCTGTGGGCCACGGGGAGCCCGCTCGTCGCGGCGGCCGGGCTGGGGCTGTCCTGGGCCCTGGTGCTCTTCCTCTTCGACGCGCCCGCGTACCGGCGCGAGTTCGGGGGAGCGCGTCCCTGGCGCCAGCTCTGGCGGACGCCCTGGAGGGAGCAGGGGGAACGGTTGAAGAGCCTGTGGATGCTCGCCTACGCGCTGGGAATCACCTCCCTGCTGGGCTCGCTGCGCCCCAATGTTCCCCGCTACATGCTGGAGGCCCACTTCGGCCAGGCCGAGCTGGGCATGTACGCCGCGCTCGCGTACTTCACGGCGCTGGGGGGCCGGGTGGTGCAGTCGCTCGGGCAGGTGGTGAGCCCCCGGCTGGGGCGCTACCACGCGGCGGGGGATCGTCGCCGCTACGGCCGCGCGCTGGTGGGGCTGGCGGGAGGGGCGGTGCTGGTGGGCGTGTGCGCCATCGCTGGTGCGGCGCTGCTCGGCCGCTGGGCGCTGACGCTCTTCTATGGGGAGGCCTACGCACGCAATCTCCCGCTGTTCGTCTGGCTCATGGTGGCCGCCGCGCTGGAGTACGTCGGCGTGGTGCTCCAGACGGGGCTCACGGTGGCGCGGGAGCTGAAGGCGCAGGCGCTGATGCTGGCGGCCTCCGTGGTGGTGGTCGCGCTGGGCAGCGCGTGGTGGGTGCCCTCCGTGGGAGCGGTGGGCGCGGCCTGGGCCCTGGCGTTGGGCTGGCTCGTTGAACTGGGCGGCAGCGTGTGGCTCAACCTGCGTTGCTGGAGGCGCCTCGGCCTCCAGGAAGTGGGCGCGGCGCGGGGGGGCTCGGGCGCTCCGGTGGCCCAGAAGGTGGATGTGGCGCCCTGAGACCCGGTACCGGGAGGCCAGTGGCCGTTGGTGCCCGGACACGGGGCTGCTGCCGTGGGGGGAGTAGTGAGCGCGCGGGGCGGCCCCTACGTTCATGCACGCCCCGAGTGTGTGGTGTGGGGGGCTCGGGTGGTGTCGGGGGCTCGGCTCGGGGCGAGGGCGGAGGGGGACATGAGGATCGCGGTGATCGGCACGGGCTATGTGGGCCTCGTCGCGGGAGCCTGCTTCGCGGACTCGGGGAACGACGTGGTCTGCGTGGACGTCGACGCTGGGAAGATTGCCCGGCTGTGCGCGGGCGAAGTGCCCATCTACGAGCCGGGACTGGAGGAGCTCATCGCGCGCAACGTGCGCGAGAATCGGCTTTCCTTCACCACCAGCCTGGAAGGCGCCGTGGGCAAGGCCCAGGTGGTCTTCATCGCGGTGGGCACGCCCGAGGGCGAGAGCGGGAGCGCGGATCTGCGCTATGTCCTCGCCGCGGCGGAGGCGATCGGACGCGCCCTGCGGCAGTACACCGTCGTGGTGGACAAGAGCACCGTCCCGGTGGGCACGGCGGAGCGGGTCCGGCGCACCATCGCCGCGGTGACCCAGGTGGACTTCGACGTGGTCTCCAACCCCGAGTTCCTCAAGGAGGGTTCGGCGCTCGACGATTTCACCCGGCCGGATCGGGTGATCATCGGGACGGACAGCGAGCGGGCGCGCGCCGTGATGGCGGAGCTCCATGCCCCCTTCGTGCGCACGGGCAGCCCCATCCTCTTCATGGATGCCGCGAGCGCGGAGCTGACGAAGTACGCGGCCAACGCCATGCTCGCCACCCGCATCTCCTTCATGAATGACATCTCCTGGCTCTGCGAGAAGGTGGGGGCGGACGTGGAGATGGTGCGGAGGGGCATGGGGACGGACAAGCGCATCGGGCCGGCATTCCTCTTCCCGGGCGTGGGTTACGGCGGGAGCTGCTTCCCCAAGGACGTGAGTGCGCTCGGGGCCACCGCGCGGGAGGCTGGCGTCGAGCTCGAGCTGCTGCGGGCGGTGGAGCGCACCAACGAGCGGCAGAAGCGGCTGCTCGTGCACAAGGCGGTGTGCCACTTCGGCCACTCGCTCGAGGGGCTCCAGTTCGGCGTATGGGGCCTGGCCTTCAAGCCGAAGACGGACGACATGCGGGAGGCCCCCTCCATCGGACTCATCGAGGGGCTGTTGGCCAAGGGCGCGCGCATCGTCGCGTACGACCCTGTCGCAACGGCCAGTGCGCGGCGGGTGTTCGGCAACCGCATCACCTACGCACCCGGTTCCTATGCGGCGGCCGAGGGCGCCGACGCGCTCTTCATCGTCACCGAGTGGAACGAGTTCCGGGAGCCGGACTTCGAGCGCCTGAAGCACCTCATGAAGGTGCCCCTCATCTTCGATGGCAGGAATCTCTTCGAGCCGGAGCGGATGCGCACGCGCGGCTTCACCTACTTCTGCCTGGGGCGGAGCTGAGCGCGGAGTTCCGCGGGACACGGGAGGGTGGGCACATGCAACGACAGGTGGGCACGGGACTGTTCCTCAAGCGGTGCATCGATCGGCTGACCGCGGCGGTGGGGCTGGTGTGCCTGGCTCCGGTCCTGGCCGCTACGGCGCTGGGCATCCGGGCCACCATGGGCGGACCCGTCTTGTTCCGGCAGGGGCGCCCGGGCCGGGGTGGAAGGATCTTCGAGCTCGTGAAGTTCCGCACCATGCGGGAGGCGATGGACGCGGACGGCAACCCGCTCCCCGACGAGCAGCGTCTCACGCGCACCGGGCGCTTCCTGCGCGCGACGAGCCTGGACGAGCTTCCGCAGTTGTGGAACGTGCTGCGCGGCGACATGAGCCTGGTGGGCCCACGCCCGTTGCTCGTCGAGTACCTGCCGCGCTACTCCGCCGAGCAGGCGCGGCGCCACGACGTGCTCCCGGGCATCACCGGCTGGGCCCAGGTGAATGGGCGCAACGCCCTGGAGTGGGACGAGCGGTTCCAGCTCGATGTCTGGTACGTGGACAACTGGAGCCTGGCGCTGGACCTGAAGATCCTCGTGTTGACGCTCCTGCGGGTCATCCAGCGCGAGGGCATCTCCCACGCGGGGAACGCGACGATGTTCAAGTTCCTCGGCGGTGCGGCGCAGGTACGCGACTCCGCGTGAGAAAGCGTGGAAGCTCATGAATGCCCCTCACGAAGCCTCGGGAGCCAGGCCCTCGCGGTTGGTGGAGCTGGACGCCCTCAGGGGGATCGCGGCGCTGAGCGTCGTCCTGTTCCACTACACGACCCATTACGACCACAGCTACGGGCATTCCGTGCCCCCCTGGGTGCAGGTGCCCTTCGGGAAGTATGGCGTCCAGCTCTTCTTCGCGCTCAGCGGCTTCGTCATCCTCATGTCGCTCGAGCGCGTCGCGCGGGCCCGGGAGTTCCTGGTGGGCCGCGTGGCCCGGCTCTACCCGGCCTATTGGGCGGGTCTCGCGCTCACCTTCACGGGGGTGAGCGTGTTCGGCCTGCCGCACCGCGAGGTCGGTCCCGGAGCGGCCTTCGTCAACCTGACCATGTTCCAGGAGTTCCTCCGGGTTCCGCACGTGGACGGCGTGTACTGGACGCTGACGGTCGAGCTGACGTTCTACGCGCTGGTGCTCGTGCTCCTGTCGGCACGGGTGCTCGACAAGGTCATTCCCATCTTCATCGCACTCGTCGCCGCGCAGACCCTGTTCGAGCTGGGTCTCCAGGCGATGGGGATGGCGGATGCCGCGCGCTTCGCTGGCCGGCCGCACCTGCAGTTCTTCGCGCTCGGTGTGCTGGCGTTCAAGCGCAGCCGGGGCGAGGTCCGTCTCCCCCTGGCGCTCGCGCTGGCCGGAACGTGCCTCGCGCACGAGTTGCTCGTCGGGAGCACCACCTCCGTTCTCGTGCTCGCGAGCGTCCTCGGCATCGCCACCGCGCTCTCCACGGGAGGCATGCGCTGGCTCACGTGGCGGCCCCTCCTGTTCCTCGGCTTCATTTCCTACCCGCTCTACCTGGTTCACCAGAACATCGGCTACCTCGTCATCCTGCGGCTCGAGAGGGCGGGATGGCGGCCGGAGGCCTCCATCGCCGCGGCGCTCGCCATCGCGCTCCTGTTGGCCACCGCCATCACCTACCTCGTCGAGCAGCCAGCGCTGCGCTTCTACCGGCAGTGGAGGCGGAAGAGCAGGGCCCGGGCGCCCGTGGGGCCGCACGCCGCGTGAGCGCGGCCACGTGGCTCAGCGGCCCAC
Organism: Archangium sp.; assembly: GCF_057119385.1. Lineage (NCBI taxonomy): Bacteria > Pseudomonadati > Myxococcota > Myxococcia > Myxococcales > Archangiaceae > Archangium > Archangium sp. The sequence continues at coordinate 49,524 of NZ_DBNGVP010000174.1, forward strand.
CCGCGAGGCCAGTTCCCGGGGCACGGCCCGCACCACCTCCACGACCCGTGCGAGCTCTTCCTGGGTGAGGTTGGAGCCGGACGGCAGGCAGAGCCCGTTCTGGAACAGCTCCTCCGCCACCTGGCCTCCCCGCCGCGGGAAGCCGGCGAAGACCGGCTGCAGGTGCATGGGCTTCCACACGGGCCGGGCCTCGATGTTCTCCCGCTCCAGCGCCAGCCGCACCGCCTCCCGGTCCGCGCCGAAGAGCGCCGGATTGATCGTCAGCGTCGTCAGCCAGCGGGTATGGCGCCCCCAGGGGGCCTCGGGCATGAACGAAATCCCCGGCACGCCGGCCAGGGCGCGCGCGTAGCAGGCATGGTTCCTGCGCCGCGCGGCGACCCGCTCCTCCAGCACCCTCAGCTGACCGCGGCCAATGGCCGCCAGCACGTTGCTGAGGCGGTAGTTGTAGCCGAGCTCCGAGTGCTGGTAGTGCGGCGCGGGATCTCTCGCCTGGGTGGAGAGCTTGAGCGCGTGGCGGATGAGCGCTTCGTCGTGCGACACCAGCATCCCTCCGCCCGAGGTGGTGATGATCTTGTTGCCATTGAAGGAGTAGATGCCGGCGCGGCCCAGCGTGCCCGGGGCTCGCCCCTTGTACGTGCTCCCCAGGGCCTCGGCCGCGTCCTCCACGAGTGGCACGCCATGGAGCTCGCAGGCGGTCTGGATGGGATCCAGGTCGGCGCTCTGCCCGTAGAGATGGACCACGACGACGGCGCGGGGCAGCCGTCCGGACCGGGCGCGCGCCTCGAGCTCCTCGCTCAACAGGGCGGGATCCATGTTCCAGGAGGTGCGCTCGCTGTCGATGAAGACGGGCGCCGCCCCCAGGTAGCGGATGGGGTTCACCGAGGCCGAGAAGGTGAGGGTGCTCACCAGCACCTCGTCTCCCGGCCCGACGCCCACCAACTGCAGGGCCAGGTGGAGCGCGGCCGTGCCGGAGCTCACCGCGAGCGCGTGGGGCGCTCCAACGCACCGGGCGAACTCCTCCTGGAACGCGTCGACGTGGGGGCCGAGCGGGGCGATCCAGTTGCTCGCGAAGGCCTCGTCGACGTAGCCGCGCTCGAGCGTGCCCAGGTGAGGCGAGGACAGGTAGATGCGTTGGGACATGGAGGGCTCCTGGACGCGGGCAGGGTGCTTCACTCCGCGCGGCCAGGAGCCTGTGCTTCGTGCCCCCTCCCGCGCACTCGGGCGGGAGGGGGGGGATTGTGTTGGCTCGCCTACTTCACCGGGCGGCCGCTTCGGACAGCAGCCGGGCGTTGAGCGCGCCGTTGCCGTAGAACTGGATGGTCCGCCCCACGGTGTGGGCCTCGATGCGGCGCTGGAGGTTGGCATCGTAGCGGCCGAGCTTGATGTAGCCGTCGCTGAACCAGCCGGCGCCCGTCCCCGAGCCATCGACGTAGTTGCTGTACTTGCCCGTCCCGGGCCAGAGGACGGTGTTGAGCGTCGTGACGAACTTGCGCATGTCGTCGTCCGTCCACTCGATGCCCGCGTCATGGGCCTCGACGAGGTACGCGAGCACGCCGTTGCCATGCGGCACGTCCTGTCCGGGCCGGGCCGAGGAGCCCCACACGTCGCTCCAGAAGTAGGCCGCCGGGTTGGCCGGGTTCGGCTTCATCTGCTGGCGCAGGGACGAGGCTGCGTTTGGCAGGTGCCGGTTGATGTTGTCAACGACCGTCAAGTACATCGACTTCTTCGCGGGGTCTTCCGTCATGCGCGCCAGGTCCAGGGCGATGTAGGCCCAGTGCGACGCCATATGCGTGCGGCTCCGGTAGATGTATGCGTTCGCGCCGCGCTTGTACCACTTCTCGAAGATGTTCTTCTCCGTGAAGGCGAGCAGACGGTCATACTGGGCGCGGTACTTCGCGTTGGTGTAGAGCTCCGGCGTCTCGCGGATGACGCGCAGGAGGCGGGTGACGTAGCGCCAGCAGTAGCTCTCCCACAGCGCAACCTCCTGCCCCTTCGTTCCCGACTCCTGCGAGGTCCAGCCCAGGTAGGAGTCCTTGAATCGGCTCGTGGAGAGCGACGAGGAGACCTTGGCGTTGTTGACCATGTTGTTGACGTAGAGCAGGGCCCGGTCGAGGTACTGGGTCTTCCCGCTGGCCCGGTACATCGCGGTGTTGCCGTCGATGCCGTAGCCGAGGTTGTAGAACTGGTAGCTGTCGAGCGACTTGCTCCTGGGCAGCCAGTCATTGGTGTGGGTGACCTCCCAGATGTGCAGGAACAGCTTCTCCCAGTCCGCCACGGAGCGAAGTCCGGCGGGGGTGGGCGGGAGCGCGGCCGTGGCCATGAGTCCCTGCTCGCTGCTCCCGAGGTCCTCCTCGGGGCTCGCGAGGCCCGCTTCGGGGTTCTCGGCGCTGTCGTCGGGGATCGCGGCGCTCACCTCGGCGCTCGCGTCGGTGTTCTCTTCGTTGCTCGTGGGCGCCATCTCCTCGCCGGCGTATTCCATCTCTCCGCCGGGGCCACAGGCCACTCCGAGCAGGAGGGACAGGGAGAACAGCGAGGACATGACCAGGCCACGTGTGCTTCTACGGCAGAAGTCAAACATCAATGGTTTCCTTGGGGGAGCAACCGCCCGCTTGAGCGGACTGTGACCCTGGGATGCAATGAAACGCTGGATTGCGTTCAGGCCCCCTAGGAACGTGTGAATACACATCGAATTCCGCAGAAGACCCCAGGATGGGTTTCGCTCGGAGATGATTCACACTGACATGGGCCTGCCTGCTCGGGCGAGATGCGCGGAGCAGGCGTCCCCGCCTAGTTGCTCAGCGCCGTGAGCACCCGGGAGGCCACCGCATCCCACGAGCGCTCGACCGCCGCGGCGTGGATGCGCTGCTCCATGGCCGTGCGCTCGTGCTCCGTGAGACGAGCGGCAATGCCGAGGACCTCGGAGAGCTGGCCGGCCCCCAGGGGCTTCACGGACCAGCCGGCGCCCGTCTCGCTCACATAGCGGTGGAGATCTGGCGGTCCACCCGCGATGACCGGGCGCAGGAAGGATCTGGCGAGTTGTGCCGTCCCGCTCTCGTGACGGATGTTCTCGTCGTAGATGTTGAGCACGGCGTCCGCGGCCCCGAAGAACTTGCGGTGCTCGTCCAGGCCGATGAAGCCAGGGAACATCCAGACCCGCTCATGGAGCCGGTATTGATCGCGGAGGGATTGGAGCTCCCGGTAGGAGACGTCGCCCTCGGGGCCCGCGACGAGCAGATCCCATTCAGGGCTGCGCGCCAGGCTCTCGAAGACCAGACGGAAACACTTGTCGGTGCGAAGCGTGCCGAAGGCGAGTGCCAGCTTGCGCCGCACGGTGATGCCCAGCTCGGCGCAGGCGGTGGCCTTGTCCAGGCGTGGAATGGTGCCGGGGTGGGGGGCGCCATAGGGAATCACCTCGATCTTGTCGGTGTAGCGCCGCTCCGGGTCGACATTCTCGAGCAGGTTCTCCTTCATGCCCGCGGCATGCACGAAGGCCCGATCCACGCTCTTCAGGATGTGCCGGGCGAAGGGGCGCGCGAGGAGCTTGTAGGTGCCCGCGATGCTCGAGGCGTGCTTCATGTTGAAGTTGGTGTCGTGGAAGATGCAGGCCCGCCGCTGGGATCGGGGCGCCCGTGCGAGGTGCGCCGCCAGCGAGAAATACTCGAAGGTCTCGAACAGCAGCGGCGGCGCTCCGAGGTGCTGGTGCACGCGTTGCAATTCATTCATCAAGCCCACCTGGCGCTTGATGCGCGCGGTGCCCCAGGCCACATCTCCGAGGGGCCCCAGCCGTTGGCGGCAGGCCACACGGGACTCGATGGGGATGTCCTCTCCCACGCGGTGGGGGACGATGGACGAGGGGTAGCTCACGCTTCCGGCCAGGCCAAGGACATGCACTTCCACGCTGCGGCGTGCGAGCGCCTCGCCCAGGCCGGTGAGGTACGACTGTTGATGTCCAGCGGGTTGGAACGCCGAGGGGCTGAAGATGAACAGGCGATTGGGCTGCATGGGCGGAACCCTCGCTTGGATGGGATTGCGCGGCAAGGACCCCGGGGGGCAGGCTCTTCGTCCTGTGCAAGTCAGATCGCGGCAGGGGAAGGCGGGTGATGAACGTGTGACATCCATCACGTCCCAGGGGGTGAAACCGCTCGTCCGCGCGATCTGTTACCTTGAAATGTCATTGGAAACGCGGAGCCTGGGGGTAGTGCGGGCATGATGACGATGATGAAACCGAGGGCCGTCCTCCTCTCCGACGAGGGAAGGGCGGCCCGATCGGAGGACTACTTCCGCTCGGCGCACCACCTGCGTGCCGAGGGGGTGACGCACACGCTCGTCATCGAGTCGGTCTCGGGACGCGCACTGCGGCTCCCGCTCATCGTGCGGCCCATCGAGGGCACGCCCTACCTCGATGCCGTGTCTCCCTATGGCTTTCCTGGCGGGGTGCTGGACGGGCTGAGCGAGCTGCCCAAGGACGAGGTGGACTGGAGAGCCACCGGGCTCGTCAGCATCTTCGTGCGCGACCGGGTCTCCGGTCCCCGCTGTTTCGCGGGGGGAACGGCGCGCAACGAGGTCTTCTTCATCGATCCGCGTCTGCCCATCCAGTACCGGGAGATGCACCGCCGGCAGATCAAGCGCAACCTGCGGCTGGGTTTCGTGCCGGCCTTCCGTCCGGCGCGCGAGGCCTCGCGCGAGGAGCGGGAGGGCTTCAAGGACGTCTACCGGCAGACCATGGTCCGCGACGGAGCGAGCGCCCGCTACTTCTTCCCGGACGCCTACTTCGAGGAGCTGTTCTCCTCACCCGGGGCCTGGCTCGCGACCGCGCGCGCACCGGATGGCCAGGTCGCCTCCGCGGCCATCGGTGTCTCCAGCGACGGGGTGCTGCATTACTACCTCGGCGGGACGGCGGACGTGTTCCTGTCACGCTCGCCGGCCAAGAATGTCTTCGCGGCACTGGTCGAGCTCTGCACCCGGCTGGGGCTCCCGCTCAACCTGGGGGGAGGCATCCAGCCGGGCGATAGCCTCGAGGAGTTCAAGCGTGGCTTCGCGAACGCCGTCTTCCGCCTCCAGACCCATGAGATCATCTGCCATCCGGAGGTGTATGCCGAGCTGTCGGGGGACCGCCCCGGCGAGGGCTACTTCCCGGCCTACCGCGCGCCGCGGCGCTGAGGGCCCGCGGCTCCTGTCACACCGGGAGCTTGTCCGGGGTGTACGTCGGGAGGAGGCCGCGCAGGGCGAGCTTCACGCCGAGCGTGTCACCGGCATGTGCCGCGCGCCCCAGGTGCTCGAGCCGGTCCTGGAAGTCCAGCGGAGGGGCGGGGCTCTGCGCCACCTTGATGCGGTTGCGGACCTGCTGGGTGCGCTCCTCCTCCTCGCTCAGCAGCGTCTCCTCGAGCTTCTCGCCCGGGCGCAGCCCCGTGTAGATGATGGAGATGTCCTTGTCCGGCACCAGCCCCGCCATGGTGATCATGCTCGCGGCGAGCTCGGCGATGCGCACCGGCGTTCCCATGTCGAGGATGCACAGCTCGCCGTAGCCTCCCAGGCCCGCGAGCACCACGAGCCCCACGGCCTCGGGGATGGTCATGAAGTAGCGGGTGCAGTCCGGGTGCGTCACGGTGACGGGCCCGCCGCGTTGGATCTGCTGTTTGAAGAGGGGCACCACGCTGCCGGCCGAGCCGAGCACGTTGCCGAAGCGGACGGCGGTGAACGCGGTGCGCGAGCGGGCCGCGGCGTCCCGGATGACCATCTCCGCCAGCCGCTTGGAGGCCCCCATGACCGAGGAGGGGTGGACGGCCTTGTCGGTGGAGATGAGCACGAAACGCTCCACGCCACAGGCGTCCGCCATGCGCGCGACGTTGCGGGTCCCGAAGACGTTGTTCTTGATGGCTTCCTCCGGCGAGTCCTCCATCAGGGGCACGTGCTTGTGCGCGGCCGCGTGGAACACGTACTGCGGCGCGTGCTCCTTGCCCACGCGTATCAACCGGTCCAGGTCCCGGATGTCCGCCACGATGGCGCTCACCGGCAGCCGCGGGTAGCGCTCCTGGAGCTGGCGCACGAGGAAGTAGAGCTCGTTCTCGTTGATGTCGAGCAACACCAGGGAGGCGGGCTCGTGCGCCGCCACCTGGCGGGCGATCTCACTGCCAATGGAGCCGGCGCTCCCGGTGACGAGGATGCGGCGGCCGGAGACGAGCTTGTGCACCTCCTGCTGATCGAACGAGATCTCATCCCGGGGCAGCAGGTGCTCCGGGCTGAGATCATGCAGCATCGCGGTGGTGATCTTCCGGTCCAGCCAGGTGAAGGAGGCCGGGATGATCTTGAAGCTGACCTGGCGCTGCTGGCACAGCTTGAGGATGTGACGGATCCGCTCCGGCGACAGCCGGGGGATGGCGATGAGCACCTGGGTCACCCGGTGTTTCGTCACCAGCTCGGGGAGTGTGTCGATGGGGCCGAACACCGGCTTGCCATTGAGCGAGGTGCGGCGCTTGGCCGGGTCGTCATCCACGAATCCGACGACGTGCCAGGGACTGCCCGGGTTGCGCAGCAGGTCGCGCAGCAGGAGATCTCCCGCGCAGCCGGCGCCGACGATGATCGTCCGTTTCGTGCCCCGCGCCCGCGAGCGCCGCTGATCGAGGTACCACAGCCGCGTCAGCCGCGGGGCGAACCGGTGGGCCCCCATCAGCGCCGTGGTGAAGAAGAACTCGATGGCGATCACCGAGCGAGGCAGGGGCTCGAAGTAGAAGAAGGACCGGAGCGCCTCGAAGAGGATGGTGGCCACCGCGTTGGCCAGGACGAGCCGGCCCGCCTCGTTGAGGCTGGAGTTGCGGAACGACCAGCGGTGCAGGCCGAACCAGACGAGCGTGGCCAGCCGCGCCGTGAGCAGCAGGGGCAGCCGGTGCTCGAGCGCCACCTGCCAGCGCGTGGGCAGCTCCCCATCGAAGCGCAGCAATACCGCGAAAAAGAGAGAACCCGCCGTGATCGCCGCATCCAACAGGAGCATGAGCGACGAGCGCAGACGTGGCGACCAAGGATGGCCGTGCGCCACGTGCACCATGGGACGCTCGACCACGGGAAGCACTCCTCCACTCTCCCCTTGAGCCATTCCTTTTCCCCCCCCTTGCTCCGACTGCTGAGGAGAGGGTGGAACACGTGGGCGCCAGTTCCAAGCCACCCCCGAGCGCGTGCACTTCGAGGAGGGTCACCTGAATGGAAGTGAGCGAGTGGCCCGTGGAGCAGAAGAGAGAGAATGCCAGGCTGGTCGTCTATGGTTGTGGAGGCCACGGGAAGGTGGTCGCCGACATCGCATTGGCCCGCGGCCTGCGCGTCGAGGGCTTCGTCGATGACGGGGTCCAGCCAGGAGGGTGGGTTCTCGGTCTGCCCATCCTGGGTGGAGCGGCCTGGCTCGAGGCACGCCGGTCCGATGTCAGGGTCGCACTGGGGATAGGGGAGAACCAGGCGCGGCGCCGCATTCACGGTTTGTGTGAGACGTTGGGGCTGGTGCCGGTCACGTTGATCCACCCGTCCGCCGCGGTGGCGGCATCCGCCCGGCTCGGCGCGGGTGTGGTCGTCATGGCCCAGGCCGTCATCAATCCAGACGCCCGGGTCGGAGAGGGGGCGATCGTCAACAGTGGCGCCATCGTCGAGCACGATTGCGAGCTCGGTGCATTCGCCCATCTCTCGCCCAATGCCACACTCGGGGGCACGGTGCGGATCGGAGCCATGGCCCACGTGGGCCTGGGTGCTTCCATCCTGCCGGGCAGGAGCGTGGGGGACGATGCGGTGGTTGGCGCTGGCGCGGTGGTGCTCGCCGATGTTCCTCCCCGGGCGGTGGTGGTGGGCGTCCCGGCGCGCCTTCTCCGTGCTCCGTAGGGCGTGAGCCAACAAAGCCATACAGGGTGCCGCTCGCGGCGATGGCCCTCGGGTTCAGGTGGACATCGGCAACTCCACAATCCGTTGTCTCGATTTCCGCCTCCACGACGAAGCCGTGCCCGCCCGGGCGCTAACCAAGAGCCACATCCTGACTATTTTCACGTGCGGCATGACATGGGCAGTTGTGTCTGCCGGAAAGGTCTGGAGGCCATGTCGGATTCCCAGGTGCGTGACTCCTCGGAGGCCACCTTCGCGGTACTCACGGAGCGGGAGCTCGCCGAGCGCCGGCGCAACGAGGGCGCGCGCATCGTCCAACACGGTCAGCACTACTGGGAGCAGACGGGAGCGCCCGGGTTCTTCCAGCCCGTGCACCTGCTGGCGCGGCTGACTCCAGAGGAGGCGACCCGCCCCACGCCGTTGAGCTGGGGCTACCGGGCGGCGTTGACCCCGGACGCCTCCGCTTCCGCGAACGGCAAGGTTCCCGTCGTGCGGCTACCGGACCTCGGGAGCTATCAGCTCGACAGCCTCTCCTCGAACCGGCGCAACAAGCTGCGGAAATGTCAGAGGCTCGTCCGGATCGTTCAACTGACCGGACCCGCGCTCCTGCTCGAGCAGGGCTACGCGCTCGTCATGGATGCCCTCTCCCGGACGCGGCACAAGAGAATCCCCACCCGTGAGCAGTATGCCGCGGACGTGAGGAAGTACTTCCAGTCGGACCACTGGTGTGTCCTCGCCGGCCTCGTCGATGGCAGGCTGGGCGGGTACCTGGACGGCTACGGGGTGGAGGGCATCGCGTATGGGTTCAACGCGTATTACGCCACGTGGGCCCTGCCGACCAACATCTCCACCGGACTGATCTTCGAGTTCGCGCAGATCTGCCGCAGGCTCGGGAACGTCCACACCTTCGTGGGAGGCCTGGATTCACGCGAGTCTCCCCAGCTGTCACAGTTCAAGGATGACATGGGGTTCGTCGTGGAGCCCATCCCCATCAAATGGGACATGAACCCCCTCGCGCGCACCGTCATCCGCCTGCACCGGCCCCACGCGTACTACCGGCTGACGGGCGAGGCCTGAGGTTCCCCCGTCCGCCTTCAGCCCGCCAGGGAGCGTTTCGGCTCCTCCGGCGGAGGGGGCTGCTCCTCCTTCGGCAGGTCCACCACGTGGGCTCCGCTCAGCGGCGTCTGCTCGGAGGCGTTGATGACGGCGCGCAGCTGCTGGGTCACCGCGCGGAAGAAGCCGGTGAGCAGCTCCGGGCGGTCCGCGAGCAGATCCAGGAAGTCACGCCGGTCGATGACCAGCACCCGCGTGTCCTCCACCGCGATGGCGTCCGTGGGGCGGGGGGCGCCGTCCAGCAGGCTCAGGTCGCCGAAGGTCTCCTTGGCGCGCATGCGCAGCACGTGCTCGCCGTTGCTGCGCGCGTCCACCGCGCCCTCGATGATGACGTAGAGCGCGTCTCCCGGATCTCCCTGGCTGAAGACGCGCTCGCCCGCGCGGAAGCGGGCCTCGCGGGCAATGGCCGCCACCGCCGCCACGTCGTCCACGTCGCTCTGCGAGAAGACGTGCACCTCCTCGAGGAGGAACAGCTTCTGCACCGTCGCCTGGCTCATGTCTCCCTCTTGCGGGGGCGGCAGATCCATGCCGATCCGGCCCGCCACGTAGCGCGCGCACGCGCGCAGCACCACATCCTCGCTGCGGCACAGCCACGCCAGGTGCGCCTCCAACTGGCCCGTCGTGCCCGGAGGCAGATCCCGGTGGTGCGACTCCACCTGCTCGCGCACCAGCCCCCGGTCCTCCTCGTTCGTCAGCGTCTCCAGCAGCTCCAGCGCATACGCCCGCCGCCGCGAGTCCTGGCCCGCCACCTGCTGGTGCACGCGCCGCATCACGTGGGGCGGATGCAGCAGGCCCAGCAGGAAGAAGGACAGCTCCAGCGCCTGATCCAGCCGATCCCCCGCCACGCGGGTGAGCAGCGAGTGGTCTCCCAGCTCCACGCGCAGATCCCGGAAGGGCTCCACCAGGGCGCGGTACACCTCGCGCCGCCGGCCCAGTGCCTCGCGCACGCGATCCTCGTCCACCGGGTGCTCGGGGTGCTCGTCGCGCAGGCGGGACATCTCGGCGCCGATGCGGAAGTGCAGCCGGGCATCGTCGCGCACGTTGGAGAAGAGCAGGGCGTGCAGCGCCCCCGGCGTGCCGATGAGGCGCAGCACGCGCGGCACCTGCAGCCGCATGGCCAGCGGCGCGCTCAGATCGTTGAGCGTCGCCTCCAGCAGGGGCGTCACCTCGTCACCCAGCGTGGCCAGGGCCTCGCGCGCCTCGCGCCGCTCCTCGCGCCAGGTGAGGAAGGTGAGCAGCCGGGGCGCCAGCTTCACGTAGCCGCCCCCGCCCACGGAGTTCACCGCCACGCGCCGCACCGAGCTGTCCGGATCGCTCAGGTAGGGCGTCAGCATGGGCGTGTAGCTCGGGTCCTTCAGCCGCCCGAACAGCCGGGCCACTTCGCGGCGATCCAACACCGGCGCCTGCGAGCCCCGGGCCGTCAGCGCTCCCAGCGACACCAGCGCCGACGCGTGCCACCGCGTATTCAGCAACGCCCCCACGGCCGCGCAGCGCAGCCCCACGTCCGGGCTCTGCAACAGCGGCGGCAGCAGCACCTCCGCCCGCTCCGGCGCCAGCTTCGCCAACGCGCCCACGGCGCTGTCCCTCGGCCGCCGCGCGCCCTGCGTCACCAGCTGCTCCAGCTGTGGGGCCGTCTCGGTGGCGCCCAGCTCCAGCGCCAGGGCCACCGCGCGCTCCTGCACCCGCTCGTGCGTGTGGTGCAGCAGCACGGGCAGGTGGGGCCGCAGCGGCAGTCCCTCCTCCGCCAGCATGTCCAACGCGTGCAGCACCCGGTCCGGCGCGCTCGAGCCCAGCGCCTCCACCAGCAGCCGGCGATCCTCGCGGCCCAGCTCCTCGTCGTCCTCGCCATGGGCGCCCACCTGCTCGCCCAGCGCCTCCACGTAGGCCGGCCGCAGGCGCAGCAGCAGCACGCCGAGCAGTCCGCAGACGCCCACCACCACCAGCGCCATGGTGACGCCGTTGGCCTCGCGGCCCGCGCCGATCAGCAGCACACCGGCCAGCACCGTTCCGCCCTTGCGCAGCAGCCCGTCCACCGCGCCCCGCAGGGCCTCGCGCTCCTCGTCCGGCACCGCCGCGTACAACAGCTGCACGCCCACCGGCAGCAGCGAGTAGTTGACCGCGTTCTCCAGCAGCCGCAGCAGGTGGACGGGCCACAGCTCCTTCGTCAGCAGCGAGGCCACCGCCAGCGGCGCCATCGCCCCGGGCAGCAGCGCCAGGTAGCTCATCAGCCCCAGCCGCTTGAGGAGCCGCTCGGCCACCAGCAACTGGAAGAGCACGCACACCAGGCCGATCCACAGCTGCAGCGAGCCGAAGAGGGCCGCCAGCCCGTCCTCGCTGAGCGTGTTCTCCACGCGCAGCCGGAAGAGGTAGTCCACGAAGGAGGACAGCACCGCGAAGCTCACGCCCAGCGCGGCCAGCACGCGGGCATAGCTGCTGGTGGACAGGTACTCCCAGGCCGCCACGGACGGGGCCATGCGCCGGGTGCGCGCGGGCTGCGGTGCCTCGCTGTGGTGGAAGTGGAAGGCCACTCCCGCGGCGTAGAGCGACAGCGCGCCGCCCACGATGATGGAGGCGGTGCCGAGCCGCTCGGCGAGTCCCTGCACCAGCAGACCGCCCAGCATGCCTCCCGCCATGCCCACGCCGTTGAGCGCGGTGAAGGCCCGCCGTGCCTCGCGCGCGTCGAAGGCCGACGCCATCCGCCCCCAGAAGCGCAGGGAGATGACCGTCGTGAAGGCGTCCACGAAGAGGTACAGCACCACCGCCGGAATCCGCTGGCCCATGGACACGCCCGCGGCCAGCCCCAGCACGATGAGCCCGCCCACCCCGGTGAGCACGCTGAGCGACTCGCTGCGCGCATCCGGCTCCCGGCGCGGCAACAGCGTCAGCGTCGCCACGAGCAATGCGCCCACCAGGTACAGGTAGGGCATCATGTGCGACTCGAAGCGCGACAACACGAGTGCGTTGGCAGCTGTCTTCAGCTGCGTCACGCCAGCGATGAGGGCGAACTGGAACGTCGCCGCGGGCCACAGGCGGTGGCCCCAGGACTGCGACTCTTGGGCTGCCACGGGTGGACCATCCTAGCTGTCGAAAACCAGATTATCCAGGACGAAGCGCTGGCGGGTCATGGCAGGAGGGCAGGCGAGTGGGCGTCAGTCGTCCGCCGCGCCCCCCACAATCCACGAGCGGATGCGCACCAGCTCCCCCGGCGACGGGCTCGCCGCATGCCACGTTTGCCAACGGAAGACAGCATGGGCTCCCCCCTCCGGCGCACCGCCGCGTCACAGCGATTGAAACCTGGTCAGTGATGGCCATCGTGCATGAGGCAAACTCATGGTTGCCTGCCGCCCCGGGCCTGTTTGAGTATGTGACGCGTTGGTCCTACGCTGGGGGCATCATGATCACCGCCGTACTTCTTGCCCTTCTCTGTTCGTCTCCTGACGGCGCCCATCAGGCGCTGCCGCCTGGCGCCCTGGGCGCGCCTCCGCAGGCGGACGAATCCCCGACGGCCTGGGCCTGCACCGTGGAGACCCTGCGGGCGGGCCGCGAATGTATCTTCGAGGCCGAGGTGAGCGCGTCCACGGATGTGCAGGCGCAGGCCGCCGGCAACGTCCGCACCCTCAAGGACATCGGCCACGCGCTGTGCGTGCAGGCCGCGAAGCCGCCCTCGGGAGTGGCGGCGGACAAGAACCTCGTGGCGCAGTGCGAGCGCAAGTTCACCGACGCCGCGGAGGACTCGTGCGGCCTGGACGGCAAGACGCCCGTCATCGACGCGAAGGGCCGCTTCGCGCCGGCCGCGCGGGCGTGCTACCGCCAGCTGTCACAGGTGCTGCAGGACACCACGATGATGGCGACGGTGGCCTCGGCCTGCTGCCAGTGCGCGGAGAAGCGCGGCTGCCCGGGGACGGGTGAGCGCTGCTACGAGAACGTGTCCCGCCAGGAGGTGGGCGCGTCCGTGCTCGCGTGCCTGTCCAGCCAGTGCGGCGAGGCGTGCTCCCTGGTGATGCCGGCCTCCCGGACCACGTCCGGGGAGCTGCAGCCGGCGAGGCAGCGGATCCAGCGCTCGTCGCAGGTCTCGGGGTCGCTGTAGGGGCAACCGGCGGGATGGAGCGAGGAACCATGTCAGTCTTCCAGAAGATGTCGAAGGTGGCGGCGCGTTCGGGCGCGGCCCTGTTGTGCGCGGTGGCCGTGGTGGGGTGTGGCTCGTCCAGGCACACGCACACCCCGATGGACGAGGAGTCGCCGAAGCCGATGCTGGCCGAGGAGCGGCCCACGCGGGCGGCCCGGGCGGATGCGGGTCCGGTGCCCTCGCGGCCGGAGGAGAAGGCCTTCGGGGCCCGTTACGCGACCCCGGCGCAGTGCGAGGTGGCGGCGCGCAAGCTGCTGGCCACGTCACGGGACGACGCCTGGGCGGCGCTGAAGTCGTGTGTCGAGCGCACCCACTTCACGCTGCTCGACGCGCTGCTGAGCGACGCGTGGTACGAGGAGCTGCGGGTGCGGCCGGACGCGGCGCAGGTGATCGCCCAGGTGGTGGCGCAGCGCGGTGGCAGCGTGGAGGGCGAGTTGCAGCTGCTGCACGCGCGCAAGGTGCCCATCTTCGGGCTGTCGGCCGCCATGGCGCAGCCGGAGATGTACAAGGGGCGCTACCTGCTGCTGCGCGCCCAGGTGGCGGACGTGCGCACCGAGGACGACAAGCCCACGGTGTGGCTCGTGGAGCAGGGGCTGGGCTCGGTGGCGCGGGAGCAGCCGGTGGGCTACGCGACCCGGAAGGACTCGGTGAAGGTGCACTCGGGCGCGGTCGACGGGAACGTGGGGCTGCTCGGTCCGTCCAACCTGGGCGGGCAGGTCTCCACCAGCGAGCAGGAGGTGAGCTCGTCCACGATGCAGCGCTTCGACAACATCACCGATGACACCGGCCGCGAGGCGCTCGGCCGCCTGCAGAAGCCGGATCCGTTCTTCGCTCCGGGCAAGGACTTCGTCGTGCTCGCGCGCTTCGACGGGCTGCGCGTCACCTCCAGCGGCGAGGAGGATGACGAGGACGCGCCCAAGCTGCCGGTGCTCACCATCGTCAGCTACTACGCTCCGCATCCGCTCCTCGTGTACTGAGTCCCGGCGGCGCGGTGTGTTTGAGGGTTTCGTGGGTTTCGTGGGTTCTTGCCCGGCCAGCGCGCGGCGGCGCTCCTTGCCGGGCGTGCTGGCCCTCGTCGTGCTCGTCCTCCAGGCCGCGTGCGCTCCGGTTTTGTCTCGGAGTGGCTCGCGGGAGGACTCCCGGCAGTCGAGGCTGATACCTCCGTCCTCTGATGGAGAGGCGACTCGTCTGCCCACCGGCTTCGGCGCGGTGCGGTTGAGCGATGCCGACTTCCAGCAGGCCATGGCCCGCCTGGTGCTGGAGGTGCCGCTGCGGGTGGCCTCCGCGCCCTCCAAGCTGTACGCCAGCCGCCAGCTGGTGCTGGCCTCCGCGCCGCCCGCGGACGAGTCCTGGCGGTCGGAGCTGGAGCGGTCCTACGGGCGCTACTGCGTGCGGTGCTGCACTCCGGGCGATTGCCTCGGGTTGCTGCGGGACGGCTCGCGCTTCGACGCCGAGGACAAGACCACACTCGCGTTGGCGCTCGCCGTGGGGCCGGCCATCGAGGCACGAGACGCGGAGCTGCGCGGCATGTTCTCCCCGGCGCAGTTGGTGACGACGGTGGGCATCTCCATCGCGGGGTATCTCGCGCTCCTGGCGATGCCCGAGCCCGTCTCCAAGAGCGTGGCCACGGCCTTTGGCCTCATGCTGTGGGCGTACCTGGGGTGGGAGCTCTTCGACCTGATGCGCGGCTACCTGCAGCTCCGGGAGGAGGCGGCACGGGCCACCACGTTCGCGGAGCTGCGCGAGGCCGGTGAGCGCTTCGGCAAGGTCATCGGGCCCAACAGCGTGCGGATTCTCGTCATGCTGGGCACCGCCGCCGTGGGGAGCACGGGACAGCTGCTGTCCAGGGCACCGGAGCTGCCGGGGTTCGCGCAGGCCGTGCGCTCGGCCGGCTCATCCGGCGTGCGCCTGCTGACGGCGGCTCAGGAAGCGGACAAGGTGAAGATCGCGGTGGCCGAGGGCTCCTTCACCGTGGTCCTGCCGGCCAACGCCTTCAGCATGGCCGCGGCGGGCACGCTCTCGGGTGGGTCCCCGAAGAAGGACAAGCCGGAGTGGCACCACATCGCCACCATCGAGAACAGCAAGTCCTCGCTGCGTGGTGGACCCTGGACGCCGCGTTTCAAGCAGATCTTCGACAAGGCGGGCATGTCGATGGATGACCCGGCCAACAAGGTTCAACTCATCGGGCACAAGGGGCCGCATCCCGAGGCGTACCATGAGGCCGTTTTTGAGCACCTGTCTGAGGCAACGCGGTCCTGCCCCAACAAACAGGAATGCGAGCGTGCCTTGAGGACAGCGCTCCAACAGCTGGCTGCGAAGCTTAACGACAAGAACAGCGACCTCTACAAGCTGCTGACCGGAGGGTCACTCCGCTAGGAGTTCTCATGGCGAAGCAGTATTTCAAATTGTTCGATGACCTCTACATTCCTGACCGGTGGCATCTGGAGCGCCCCTTGGATGAGCGGGGGCAGGAGATACCAACCTGGCTGTTCGATCAGGGCGAGCCCGTTCACATCGAGGGGCGCATCCGAATTCCCGTCAATATTCCCGGCAAGGCGCTCGATTTCACGCTGCTGACAAGTGGTCCTGTTCCCGTGGTTCATGCCAGGGCCGCGGCCATCTTCGCCGAACTGGCTCCGAAGGATGTTCAGCTCATCCCGGTGGAAGTGGAAGGTCAGAGCGACCCGTACTTCCTCCTCAACATCACGCGCGTCGTGAAATGCATCGACGACGAGACGTCCAGCGAGGTGCTCTACTGGAAGCCGGAGGATGAGCGGCCAGAGAAGATCGGGCATTACCAGTCAGTCATTGGTATGCGCATCGACCCCACCAAGGTAGGTGATGCCCAGGTGTTCCGTACCTGGGGATGGCGCGTGGTGAGCGTCGTCTCCGAGGACATCAAGGCCGCGCTGGAGCGCATCGGAGTCACCGGAACGAAGTTCACGTTGGTCACCGGCCCGAGCTCCGTCAGCCCGGAGGAGCGTGCGCGCAGCCGCAAGTGGCGCGAGCTCCTGGACACCGCGGAAGCGGCTCGCGATGCCACCTGGCGCACCCTGGGCGAGCTCGACAAGGCGGTCACCACTCCCATCGCCATGAACGACTCCTGGCCCGCCCATCGGCAGTTCTGGCGTGTCATCCGCCGCGAGGACGGGCGCATCCTGATCGTCTCGCACGGGCTCTCGGATCCGTTCTACGAGCGCAGGGAGCCCTCCGTGGGCTTCGGCCTGGAGCTCGCACTCGAGACGGATGTGGCCGTGAAGAATGTCTTGAAGGGCTGGCCCCTGCTCCTGCTGGAGCGCGTGGCGGACGAGGTGGCCGGACACGAGCACGTGCGCGAGCGGCTGAAGGCGGGCCTCTTCTCCATGGAGGTGTCCGGCAAGCGGATGCCCAAGGCGCTCGTCACGGGAGAGGGCCGGGTGGGCGTGCTGCTCGGTGTGGAGTCACGCTCGTTGCCGCGACATTTCTCCACACCCTATGGAGAGGTGCGGCTCGTCACCGTCAATGCACTGCTGCCGCCGGAGCTGGAGTACCTGCTCGCGCACGGTGAGCAGGGCCAGGCCGAGCTGGCGCGCCGTTTCACGGAGAGTGAAGTGGAAGAGCATCTGTCCCGTGTGCGGCGGCGCTCCACCGTCTGATTCCGAGCGGAAGCGTCCTCCTGCCAACGCCCGAGGGCCGAGCGCGTTCACGGTGTGACGTCACACCCCACCTGGGTCGCATCCAGGCCGATTCCCTGTGCTGCAATCGTCCGCGTCTGCTGGACAGGGGAATGGTTCGTGCCCGTGCGCTTCGTCTCGAGATTGATGCTCGTGCTGGCCCTGGTGGGGGTGGTGCCCGTGTTGTTGCTCGGCGGGCTGTCCTTTCGCGCCAACCGCGATGAGTTGCACCGCCTGGTGGGAGGGCTCCAGACGCAGTCCGCCACGGAGCTCGCGCGCTCCTGCCGCCAGCTCGTCCTCACGGGCGTGGACAACCTCCGCCTCGCCGCCGAGTACCTCCCGCTCGAGCAGCTCGGGCCCCAGGAGGCCTCCGAGGTGCTGAGCATTCCCCTGCGCCAGCTCGGCTCCCTCAACCTGCTCGTGCTGGTGGATGCGCGGGGCCACGCCATCGCTCCGGCCGTCTTCTCGCCCGAGGGTGGTGGCAACCGCCAGCCCGTCACCGACGCCTCGCTGGAGCTCTTCTCGCGCCAGGCGCCCGTGCACGACGCCCTCTCCACCGGTGCCGCCATCGGCCCTCCGTACCGCATGCCCGAGACGTCCGGCGGCCGCGTGGCGCTCGCCGTGCGCGCGGGCGAGGACGCCTCCCGCCTCCTGCTCGCGGAGTTGTCGCTCGCCGAGCTGGGGCGCCAGGTGGAGGAGCTGGCCGGGGAGGATGGACTGGCCTTCATCGTGGATGCCCAGGGTGCACCGGTGGCCTCCGCGCACGGCGCGGGCACGCTGAGCGAGGAGCAGCGCGGACTGGTGGCCGAGGGCCTCTCCCGGGGCGAGCCCGTGGTGCGCACCGTGCGCGACCCGGACGGGGCCGAGTTCCTCGCCGCCTTCGTTCCCGTGCCGGATCTCGGCTGGGGCGCGGTGGTGGGCCGCAGGGCCAGCGCCGCCTTCGCTCCCGCCGAGCACGTGCGGCGCTCGACGTTCTTCTGGGCCCTCATGGCGTTGGCCGCCACCGGGGTGCTCGGCTTCGTGCTCGCCCGGGGGGTGAGCCAGCCCGTCGCCCGGCTCTCCGAGGGGGTGGCCGCGCTCGCCGAGGGCCGCTATGGCGAGCGGGTCCCCGAGGAGGGCCGGGATGAGCTCGGACTGCTCGCCCGCTCCTTCAACCACATGGCCGGCGAGCTGCAACGGCGCGACGCCGAGCTGCGCCGCTGGAGCGAGGAGCTGCGGCAGCGCGTGGACGAGCGCACCCGGCAGCTGCGCGAGGCGCAGGATCAGATTGCCCGCACCCGGCGCATGGCGGCGCTCGGCTCGCTCAGCGCCGGCATCGCCCACGAGCTCAACAATCCGCTCACCGGCATCCTCGGCCTGCTGTCGCTCTCGCGCGACGAGGTGCCCGCGGACTCGCCCGTGGGCCAGAGCCTGACGATGGCGCTGGAGCAGGCCCGGCGCATGGCGGGCATCATCCGGGAGCTGGGCCAGATGGCGGAGCAGGAGCGCGCGGGCGCCGGCCGTCCGTTGGATCCCGCCCAGCCGGTGCGCGCCGCGCTCCACGAGGTGCGCGAGGAGCTCCAGTCCCGCGGGGTCACCCTGTCCTGCGAGCTGGGCGAGCAGGTGCCGCGGGTGCTCGGCCACGCGGATCAGCTCCAGAAGGTGGTGACGAACCTCCTGCAGAACGCGCTCACCGCGATGCCCTCGGGCGGCACGCTCTCCGTGGGGCTCGCGGCCGTCGAGGGGGATGCGGTGTGCCTCTCGGTGAAGGACACCGGCAAGGGCATCCCCGAGACGATGCGCGAGCGCATCTTCGATCCCTTCTTCACCACCAAGGACGAGCCCGGGCGGGTGGGGCTGGGGCTGTCGGTGGCACACCGCATCGTCGAGGCCCACCATGGCCGCATCCGGGTGGAGAGCGACGCGGGGCAGGGCACCACCATCACCGTCATTCTTCCCGCGGCCAGCGCGGAGGCGCACCTCTCATGAGTCAGCCGTCACGAGATTCCCTCGGCCGGGCCCTGGCGCTCGGGCTGTGTCTGGTGGCCCTGCTGGCCACGGCGGGTTGGTTCTTCTTCGAGCGTTTCGGGGCCGCCCATCCGCCGGGCACCCTGGCCGCCGTGCCCGCTGCGCCCGAGCCGTCTCCCGTCCCGGCCGTGGTCCCGGACGTGCGTGCCACGGTCGTCGAGGTGGTGGGCTCGGCGCAGTGGACGCACGACGGGAAGTGGGAGGCGCTGCGGGTGGGGCACGAGCTGGCGCCCGATGACTCCGTGCGCACCAGCCCGGGCGCGCGGGTGGACTTGAAGGTGGGGGACGAGGCCTCGCGCCTGTCCATCCCCGAGCGCTCCGAGGTGCGGGTGGGCGAGGTGACGCGTGCCGTCCACACCATCCAGCTGCAACGCGGCCGCATCGACGTGGACTACCACGGGCGCGAGGACCGGGTGCTGCGCGTCCAGAGCGACAATGGCACGGTGGCCGAGACGCGGGCCGCGCGCTTCACCATGCTGCGCAACGGAGACATGGTGGCGGTGGCCACCCGGGGCGGCTCGGTGAACCTGTCGTCCGCGGGCGTCACCGTCCAGGTCGGTGCCGGGCAGCAGTCGCTGGTGATGAAGGGCGCCAGGCCGCTCACCCCGGAGCCCATCCCGCTCGAGGTGCTGCTGAAGGTCGCGTCGCAGGTCTCCGCCAGGGATTCGCTGTGTGTGTCGCTCTCGGGGAAGGTCCGGGTGGGGACGGAGGTGTTCGTGGAGGGCGAGCCCGCCCTGGTCGCCAGCGATGGCTCCTTCCGGGCGGACGTCCCGCGCCGCGAGGGGCTCGGCCAGGTGAAGGTGGTGGCGAGGGAGCCCGGTGGGGAGATACGGGAGATGATGATGGCCTGCCGTCCCGTCCGCGCGCGCGCCGGTCCCCGGCAGGCGGAGTCGGTGAAATTCCGTTGGGACGAGGCGCGCTGACGCCATGTTCTCCTGCCCGAGGACGCTCCCGCTGCTCCTGGTGGGGCTGCTGGTGGGTGTGTGGCCCGGCCTGGCGGTGGGGGCGGACGCCGCCCGGCCGCGGCAAGGGGGCATCCGCATCCAGTGTGTCCCCGGGCATGTGCTGCTCGGCGCGGACCCGGAGGCCGAGGTGCGCATCGAGCTGGATGCCGAGGCCACCGGGCTCGAGCTGTTCGCCAGCAAGGGAGAGGTGGGGCCGGTCACGCAGGTGAAGCCGGGCGTCTTCCGCGCCACCTACGTGCCTCCCCGGCAGCGGCTTCCGCTGGAGGTCATCCTCGTGGCCCTGGCCCGGGGACCCCGCGGGACGCTGGATGGCTGGTCGGTGCTCCCGCTGTGGGGCCAGGGCGAGGCCGAGGTGCGCACGCGCGCCGGAGCACCCGTGACGCTCCTGGTGGGAGGCCAGTCCTTCGGGCCCGTCCTCGCGAACGAGGAGGGCCTGGCGCGCATCCCCGTGGCGGTGCCGCCCGGCGTGCACGAGGCCTTCTTCGGCAAGCGGCGCATCGATCTCGGGGTGCCCCCGCAGCCCTTCCTGCACGCCGTCGCCGAGCGCCGCCAGGTGCGGGCCGATCTCGAGGAGACGGTGCCCATCCGCCTCTACTCGTTGAAGCCCGGGAAGGCGGCTCCGCGCGCGGGCGACTTCTCCGTGTCACGCGGGACGCTGAGCGAGCCGGCCGGGCTGGAGCCGGGCGTGTTCCTCCTGCGGTGGACCGTGCCCCCGGGGCCGGCGGGGAGCCTGGAGCTGAAGGGCTCGGTGACGGGGGACAGGCAGGGGGCGGTGAGCGTGCGGCTGGAGTCGGTGCCCGGTCCGGCGCGGCACTTCGAGATGCGGGTGGAGCCCGAGGAGCTCGTGGCCTCCGAGGAGGTGCGGGTGGCGGTGGAGGTGTCCGCCAGGGACGCCGTGGGCAACCCGGCGCGTGCCGGCCTGCGGCTCGAGTCCGACTTCGCGGGAGAGGGGGTGCTCACCGAGCGCCAGGCGGGAGCGTACGCGGGGAGCTTCCGCCTCGCGCCGCGCTTCGGCACACGGGAGCGGATGGAGCTGCGGCTGTTCGCGGAGGAGTCCCCGGCGCCCGTGGTGACGCGGACCCTGAAGCTGCGCCCCGCCGTGCCCGCGCGGGTGATGGTGCGGGCGCTGCAGCCGATGCTCATGGCGGATGGCCGCTCGGAGGCCATCTGGCGCATCGCCGTGGAGGACCGTTTCGGCAACCCGGTGCGCGAGCCCTGGCCCGAGGCCGCGCTCGCCCGGGAGCAGGCCAGCACGCTCCTGTCGAAGGCGCCGGGCACGTACGAGCTGCGGTACGTGCCGCCCGTGGCCCGCGTGGATCACCTCTCGGAGCTGGAGGTGCGGGTGGGCGAGGTGCAAGGGCGTGGAACGCTCCCGCTGTTGCGCCGCCGTCCGGTGCTGCTGGTGGCGCCGCGCGTGGGCCTGGTGACGAACCTCGGGGATGTGCTGGCGCCGTCCGCGGGGCTGAGGCTGGAGGCGTGGCCGTTGCCCCAGTGGCCCGCCCTGGGGTTTCTGGTCGACACCGGTTTCCTGGGGTTCTCGCGCACGGGAGGCGAGGTGGCGCCGGGCTTCACGGGGCGCAACGAGTGGCTCGACACCACCGTGGCGGTGGGCCTGCGCACCCTGAGCGACAAGGGCCTCCAGGGCTGGGTGGCGGCGGGACCGTCGGTGGCCCGGGTGCGCAGCCGCGTGGCGTGGAACGAGGGACCCGTGCTGGAGGAAGGCACGTGGGTGATGGGGGCGCAGGCGATGGTGGGGATGGGCCTTCCGCTGGGACGGGGACAGCCCTTCCTCGAGGCGCGGTTCTGCTGGTTCGATGATCCGTCCCTGCGCGTGCTGCGTGGCGCGCTGTGGGGCGGCGGTCTCCATGGGGGGTATCGCCTTGAGCTCTTCTGATCGTGGCCTTCCTCGGCTCGCCGTGCTCCTCGCCCTGTGCGTCCTGGGGGGCGCGTGTGCCCGGAGTCCGGGTTCCGCGCATGACCCGCGTCCCCGGCGCATGGTGCCGGCCTGGGGCTTGAGCTCCGAGCCGGTGGACGTGGTCATCGAGGGGGAGAACTTCCTGCCCCTCGTCACCCAGCACCTGGGCAGCGGGGCGCCGGTGTCGATGGACGAGCACTTCGAGGCCTTCCTCGGCGAGGTGGGGCTCGAGGACGTCACGTGGGTGGATGCGCGCACGCTGCGGGCCCGGGTGCCCGGGGGGCTCGCGCCGGGCTGGCACTCGCTGGCGGTGGTGGGGCCCCTGGGCGGGCGCGTGGAGCTGCCGCGGGCGTACCTGTCCTCCGTGGAGCCCCTGGCGCGGCTGGAGGCCGGGGCGGAGTTGGAGCGGGGGCAGGTGTCGGTGCAGGAGCGGACCCGGCTGGTGCTGACGGTGCGGAACACGGGCGCCTCGGCGGCGCGGGCCGTCACTCCGGTGCTGCGCTCCAGGGGCGAGGGCAGGGTGGAGGTCATCTCGGAGCCCGATCCCACCGACATCCCCGCGGGCGGGAGCGCGTCGTTCTCCTGGGTGCTCGGGGCGGCCGCGCCGGGAGACGTGCTCTTCACGCTGGAGGTCCAGGGCCGCGAGGAGCACACGGACACGGAGCTGCGGGTGTCCGGCGTGGAGGTGGGGCCGCTGCGGATCCGCAACCGCGCGGAGCTCTCCGCCGCGTTCCTCTCCCCGGAGCAGCAGGTGGTCAACGTGGGCCAGCGGGTGAAGGTCTCCCTGCTCGTGACGAACACGGGAGAGACCGGGGCCATCGGGGTGGTGCCGGAGGTGACGGGGCGCGTGGCGGACGTCGTGTCGGGGCCGGTGCCCGCGCGCGCGGATCTCCCGCCTGGAGCGAGCCAGGCGTTCGCGTGGGAGTATGTCGCCGGCCAGGCGGGCACCCTCGTCCTCAAGGGGGTCGCGGTGGGGCGTGATGCCTTCAGTGATGTGGAGGTGCGTGCCGAGGCCCAGTCGGCCGGCATCTCCGTGCAACTGCCGGCGCAGCTGTCGGTGCGCTTCCCCTCGCTGCCCGCCAGCGTCAACCTGGGGCAGGAGTTCCTCGTCGAGGTGGAGGTGACGAACAACGGCGACTCGGCGTTGCTCGACGTGGTGCTCGACGGCGAGAGCGTCTCGGGAACCTGCGCGCCGGAGCTGGTGCCCGGGACCACGCCGTGGCCGGCGAGCGTGGACCTCCTTCCCGGCCACGGGCAGGCGGTGTTCCGCGCGCGCCTCATCGGCAAGGCCGAGGGCTCGTGTGTCTTCCATGCGGGCGCGCGGGGGAAGGATCAGACGAATGGCGTCACGGTGGTGCTCCCTCCCGTCAGCTCCTCCACGCTCCTGGTGCGGCGGCCGGCGGCGCTCACCGCCGCGCTCTCGGCCCCCATCCGAACCAAACCGGGGAACACCTTCGAGGTGAGCCTGACGGTGACCAACACCGGGAGCACCCTGGCGAGAGGAGTGAAGCCCTCGCTCCCGGTGCCGAGCAGCAGCGCGGCGGAGTTTTTCGCCGGACCCTTCCCCCCGGAAGGGGATGTGGCGGGGGGAGCCAGCACCACCTTCACCTGGAGCTACCGCGCCACCCGGGTGGGCAAGGCCTCGTTCAAGGCGGAGGCGGGGGGACAGGACGGCAACACGGGTGCGGCCGTGGCCACCGGGCTGGTCTCGTCGGGCGAGGTCTCCATCGTGCCCGAAATGGAGAAGCTGCTCGACAACCCCTTCGGGGATGGCTCGCCCTTCGCCCAGGTGCTCGGCTACGACGGCCGTGTCTACCTGGGCCCCAACAAGAGTGGCACGGGAGGCGTGAGCGTGGACCTGGAGGGGCTCGGGGGCCAGAGCTTCGGCTTCTTCGTGCACAAGGACACCACGAGCAACTTCAGCCAGAACACCTCCGCGTCGCCCTACCGCTCCGTGGGCGTGACGGGCTGCAGGGCCAATACGTCCGAGTGCGGTCCGGACAACGAGGATGGCCGTGGCTTCTTCTTCGCCGGCCGCGTGGGGACGCAGGAATGGCTGGGGATTGGCGGAGCCAGGAGTGGGGGAGACCTGGACTACGTCTACCTCGGCCAGGACACGGATGATCTGAACACCATGTACCTGCGCTACCTGGATCTCTCGGCACTGCTCGGGGGACAGACGCGGGGCTTCTCCTCGGCCCTCTTCTTCCGGGATCGCCTCTACCTGGGCTTCCCGGACACCGGTGGCAGCCGGCCGTACCTCCTCGTGGCCAAACGGTTCCCCACGGTGGACCCCGGCTACGACGCCGCCCCGGGCACGGATGTGGAGGACCTGAGGGCCGACAACATGCCCGGCATCGGCGCGGGCGGTACGCCCAAGAACATCGCGTCCGTGCAGATGATCGACGCCATGACCGGGTTCAATGACCGCCTCTACGTGACCAACAACGGGGGCTGCGTCCGCTCGACGACGCCCACGCCGCGCTCCTTCAGCGCGTTCCCGGCGGATTGGACCTCGTGCACTCCGTCACTCGCGGCCTGGAGCTCACGCCTCGGCCGGACGACAACCAAGGCGGCGGACCTCGAGCCGGCGGACCGGGCCGTACCGCAGCTGGCCGTGTTCCAGGGGAAGCTCTACCTCGCGCGCAACACCACCCACTCCTCGGGGGTGAGGGGACCGCAGCTCTTCGTGTGCGGCCCGGAGCGGACGGGCTCCACCACGGACTGCGATCCGGGGGACTGGTCCCTCGTGGCCGCCAACTCCACGGGGGACACGCAGCTCACCCAGTTCAATGATCCGGACAACGTCTCGCTCTCGCTCCTGGTGGCCACCGCGAATGCCCTCTACGTGGGCTTCGACAACGCGTCACGAGGCGTGGTGCTGCTGCGCGCCCCCACGGCCGTGCCCGTCAGCCGGGACGACTTCAAGGGCAAGGCGGGGTGCTCCGCCGCGCAATACCCCTCCACGTGCGAGGGCCTGGGGGGCAACGGGCTGGGCGCGGGTGCCACGCGCGTCTTCGATGGCAGGGTGCTCGGCGCCAGCGGGAGTGAGCTCATCTTCCTCACCGCCGGCAATGGCATCGGGCCGGCGGGGCTCTACCGGCTGGTGGACTGAGCCGCCTCACTGCGCCACGGCGCTCACCGGCTCCAGGGGCATCGCGGTGCGGGAGGTCCGCACATGCGGCGGCAGGGAGAGCCGGAACGTGGTGCCCTCGCCCATGCGGCTGTCCACGGTGATGGTGCCGTCGAACGCCTCGACGATGGACTTGCAGATGAAGAGGCCCAGCCCCGTGCCCTCGCCCGAGGGCTTGGTGGTGAAGAAGGGCTCGAAGAGGTGCGCCATGTTCTCGGCGGGGATGCCCATGCCGGTGTCGCCCACCTCGGCGCAGGCCTCACCATTGGGGCCCGTCCACAGCCGGACGCGGATTTCATGCTCGCACCCATCCTCGGGGATGGCCTGGGCCGCGTTGACCACCAGGTTGAGGAAGACCTGGGCCAGCCGGGCCTCGTTGGCGCGCACCAGCGGCACGTCCTGGTAGTCGCGCACCACGCGGGCGCGGAAGCGGATGTGCACCAGCGCCATCTTCAGGGCCGCCTCGAGCACCTCGCGCAAGTCCACCAGCATGCTCGAGTCGTCCGGGTTGCGGGCGAAGGCCTTCACGTCCTTCGCGATGTCGCGCACGCGCTCGGCGCCGTCGCGGATGTCGCGCAGGGTGCTCTCCATCGCCTTCACGCGCTCGGCCAGGGCCATCAACTCCTGGCCCGAGCCCTCGCGGGCCTGGCGCCGGATGCCCTCGCGCAGCGACGGCAGCTCCTCCTCGAGCCAGTCCAGGTTGGAGAGCACGTAGGCCAGGGGCGTGTTCACCTCATGCACCACGCCGGCCGCCAGCAGGCCCAGCGAGGCCAGCCGGTCCGCCTGCACCAGCATGGCCTGCATGCGCTCGTGCTCCTGGCGCATGCGGTACTGCTCCAGCGCCAGCTTGAGGCGGTGCGCCAGCGCGTCCACCTCGAAGGGCTTGAGCAGGTAGTCGAAGGCGCCCAGGCGCAGGGCCTCGACGGCGCTGTCCACGTTGCCGTAGGCCGTGACGATCAGCGCGTTGCACCCGGGCTGCACCGAGCGCAGCCACTTGAGGAACTCCAGGCCGTTCTCCCCCGGCAGGTTCTTGTCGATGAGCGCGCAGGCGAAGGTGTGCTTCGCGGCGAGCTGGCGCGCGGTGGCCGCGTCCGGGGCCAGCACGGGAACGGCGCCCGTGCGCTGGACGATGAAGGACAGAATGGTGCGCAGCGATGGCTCGTCGTCCACGACCAGCACGGACTCGGGAGCGGGATTGGCACGGGTTCTCATGGGTGTCGATCTCCCACCCGCTGAGCACTTTTTTCAGGGGGTGCGACAAACTGAGGTCGACATGCCTGGGACGCAAGGGAGCAAGCGAGCTCAGGCCTTCACGGCATTCACGGGAATGCCGGAAGCGTTGGCGGATGGACACGCGGCTGCCCCCGAGGGCAGGTCCTACAGGGCGAAGCCCACCAGGTGCAGGTCCCCGAGCCCGTCATCGAAGCGCCGGGCGTACTGGTAGAACAGGGACACGGGAACGGCCTGCCCGAAGGTGGTGCGCAGGTAGACGGCGCCGCCCGCGGCCCGGTGGTTGTCCCTCAGGTCCGTGCGCGCCCAGGAGCCGAACGCCTCCAGCTCCACCTGGCTGATGAAGAAGGAGGGCAGCACCCAGAAGAAGGAAGTCCAGCCGTAGTCGATGATGACACGGTAGCGGTAACGCGCCTGGGCGATCAGGACGCTGCGCGCGCTGAGGGCGTAGTCCTCGTAGCCGCGCAGGTACTCGGAGAAGGAGGTGCCCGGCTGGAGGAGATCCGGCAGGTCGCGCGGGCTTCTGGGGCCCTCGCGGAACTGGAGGGCGGTGCCGGCCTGGATGCCACCCACCTGGAGGAGTCCCTCGGGCGCGTTGGGCAGGAAGCGGGCGATGGCGGTGAGCTGGAGGTTGTCGCGCAGGAGGAGGGGCAGTCCCGGCACGTAGGCGGTGGCCTCGGCGCGCAGGTCCGCGAAGGGGTTGGCGTCGTCGAAGGCGAGCGGGTACACGCCCGCGCCCAGCGACAGGCCCACGCCCCGCTGGGTGCCGCCGTAGGAGGTGCCCTCCCCGGCGAAGTAGGAGAGGGAGGCCTCGGGTCCGAGGAGCGTGGTGCGCAGCCCGGGGCGCGTGGCGGTGGCGTAGTAGTCCCGGCGCAGGGCCAGCACGTTGAAGCTCACGGGCGTGGTCCAGAAGGTGCGGGAGGTGGACAGCGAGGCCTGGAGGTCCCTCTGTCCGGGCTGGACGAAGCGCGCCACGGACAGCCCCGTGTACCAGGGGGCGGTGAGGGCGGTGGCGTAGCTGAAGGAGAGCGTACTGAGATCCCTCAGCTGCGAGTCCACCTGGGCCAGCAGCGCGTACTGGTGGAAGCCGAGCCTGTCCTGTCCGGCGAGGGCCAGGCCGCCGTAGAAGATGGGCTTGTTGCCGTTGTCCGTATCCGGGAGCGCGTAGAAGTAGGGCGCGCGCAGCTCCGGCAGGAAGAAGTGCTCCAGCGGCGAGTAGGGCGCGTCGGTGAGGATGTCCAGCGTGTGCCCCTGGTACGGAGCCGAGGCCCGGGACGGGGCGGGCTCGGGGGCGGGGGAGGGCGCCTGGGCGACGGCCTCGGCGGGCGCCACCGGGGCGATGGGCGCGCGATCCAGCGAGAAGTCGAAGCGGTCGCGGTTGAGGAAGACCACCTCCGACTTTCCGGCGGGGGCCACGTCCATGACCAGGTGCGGGGCGTCGGTGATGCGCACCGGCTCACCGCCGCTGGCCAGGTCGAGGACATGGGCCTGCCACCGGCCCTCGTGCTCGCGCTGGAAGACGATCCGGTTCGCGTCCACCCAGCGGGGCGAGTAGTTGAAGTGCGTGTCCTGGGTGAGCGCGCGCACGGTGCCATCGGTCTCGAGCAGCGCGAGGTTCCAGCCCTGCTCCGTCATCTGGGGGAAGACGATGCGCCCGTCGGCCGCCACCGAGGGCGGCCCCAGGGAGGAGTGTCCCTCGAAGCGCGTGAGTGGCACGCGTGCTCCGGTGGCGAGCTCCAGCCGGTGGAGGTTGGCGGTGTCGCCCTCGACATGCACGAAGACGTAGGCCTGACCATCGGGGGTGACGCCGCCGCCCATGCCCTCGAGGCCCTCCCAGGTCTTCACGACCTCGCCGGTGCGCGCGTCCACCTGCCACACCCGCGACACGTAGTTCTCCAGCGAGTCGACATCCGCGGCCACGAGGAACAGGAAGGAGCCGTCGGCGGTGAAGGACAGGCCGCTCATCACGGTGGGGAAGGTGGCGATCCACCGGCGCCCGGGGAGGAACTGGGTGAGCGAGTGGCTGAAGCGGACGGAGCCATCGGACTCGCGCACGGTGAGGTGGGTGACCCGGTCACGGTCCGCGTCCACGGTGGCGATGGCGCCGTCCGGCGAGGCGGCGAGCCGGGCGAAGTAGCCCACGTTGGGGGCGAGCACCTGCTGGGTGGCGGGGCGCACCCGCCGCTCCTGGGTCCGGGCGAGGCTCCAGGTGAACTCCTCGAAGAGCGAGCCGAGGGTCCGGCCGTACACGTTGTCGAAGCGCAGCGTCAGCGCGAAGGGGGGGATGAGGGTTCCGCCCTGTACCTCCACCAGCTTCCACAGCTTCTCCTCGCCGTAGCGCTCCACGAGCCATTGGATGAAGTAGCTGCCGGTGAGGTAGTTGCCGCCGAGCGGATCCATCCGCCGGTGCTCGGGGGAGAGGTAGCCGGGGTGGAAGCGGCCGTCGAGCGACTGGGAGCCGGCCTCGAAGAAGCCTCGCCACAGGGGGCTGTGGGGGCGGCCCTGGGACTTGCCCAGGCGTCCCTCGTAGTAGGTGGCGAGCCCCTCGAGGAACCAGGACTCGGTCAGGCTGTTGGGCTGGAAGAGGCCACCGCTGAGGGTGTTGATCAGCCACCAGATGCCATGGGTCTGCTCGAGCTGCACGTAGTGGACGGACTCGTGGCAGCCCACCTCACCCAGCTCGGAGGGGCCGAAACCCAGCAGGTTGAAGAGCTCCAGCGACATGTGGGCCGGGAGCACCATCTGCTGGGGGATGCTGGAGTAGTCGGGGTTGACGTACGCGTTGTTGAAGTCCGCGCCGGTCAGGTAGGCGACCACCCGCTCCTGGGAGCCGGGCTTGCGGGGGAGGCTGCGCAGGCGCTCGACACAGTCCTCCAGGCGGGCGGCGATGCGCAGGGCCGAGGGGCGCAGCCGGGCCGGGTAGTAGAGCTCCAGGGTGCGCGTGGTGAGCTTGCGCATGTCGTCCCGGGCGAAATCCGCCTGGACGTTCTGGGGGAAGCGGGGTGTGACGAAGGCACACCCGGCGAGGGAGAGGAGGAGCAGCAGGAGGGGGGGGAGGCGGCGAGGCATGCGCCCCCATCCTAGGTGCGGTCACAAATCGTGGCGATGAACTTGGTTTTCAGGGTAAGGGGGTCGACCGTTCGTCACGTCCGCGTACCCTGAACAGGAATCGTCCATGGCCTTCCCCGCTCCTCCCCATGTCCAATCCGCCCAGGCCCAGGTCGCCGCGGCCCTCGAGAAGATCGAGGGCAAGCCGGTGGATCTCCTCACGGTCCCCTGGACGCAAGTGGAGACGTCCATCCCCAAGCTGCTCGGCACCGCCTTCAACCCGAACGACCCGAACCACCAGGGCATGGCCCTGGGACTGGCCGGAGCGCTCGCCGAGCGCCTGGGCAAGGAGCACAACGCGTTCTGGTTCGTGAACCGGGACTCGCCGGAGGGGGCGTCGCTGGGCTTCCCCGAGGTGCCGATCGTGCTGTCGCCGTTCGGCGAGGTGATGAACGCGCTGGTGTCGGGCAAGCTGGCGCGGCTGGACGAGGTGGCCGCGGGCATCCGCCGCACGCTGGGCGAGGCGCGTTTTGGCGCCGCTGGCAACCGGCCGAAGCTGGGCCCCGCGGACTACCAGCGGATGGTGGATCCGGGCTTCATGCAGTTCCTGGTGGTGGATCCGGCCAAGGCGCAGAAGGCGCTGGACACGAAGCCGGACGCGCTGGCGCGGGACATCCGCGAGGCGCTGGGCAAGGCCACGCAGCTGCCGGCCGAGGTGCGTCAGCAGTTCGAGGGCCAGGTGGTGGCGGTGCTCCAGCAGATGGACGCGACCAAGACGCTGGCGCAGCAGGTGGAGGTGGCGCCGCGCATCGCGGAGCTGATGATCCACCTGTACGCGACGCAGGGGAACACGGGAGCGGCGCAGAACGAGTTCTGGGGCCAGCTGATCCTCCCGCTGCTGTTCATCGGCGCGCCGGCGAGCTTCCCGCCGGTGGACGAGGAGGAGGTGGGGGCGTTCAACGAGGGCGTGGCGGCGCTGGAGCTGTTCGTGGACGTGGTGCCGCACACGGTGCAGGCGCCGGAGGACGGGCTGCTGGGCGCCTTTGATCGGTCGGAGGTGGGGCTGGTGCACCCGTCCTTCGAGCGGGCGGGGGTGCAGCGCTTCCTGATGCTGAAGGCGGATCGGCTCAAGCCGCTGCTGGAGAAGTTCGACGCGAACCAGATGGTGGACGCGGTGCGTCGCTTCACCAAGTACATGGAGGAGAAGGCGGGCAAGGGCGCGCCGCCGAATCCGCAGAACGAGGAGATGCTGAAGGCGGCCACGGTGCTGCTGACGGATCTCAAGCGGGCGGTGACGGAGGCCAGGGGCGAGCTGTGCCTGCGGCAGATCACCGAGGCGGACGCCATGTCCGAGCAGGTGGTGGCGGTGGTGCGTCAGGCGCTGAACGCGCCGCGCATCATCCTGGCCTGAGCGCCTGTCCTCTCCACTCCACCTCTCCCTCTCCCCCCGGGAGAGGGTCGGGGTGAGGGTGCCACGCATCCCAGGGGCCACACGGGAAACCACCCGTGGGCCCCTTGTTCGTTTGGGCCTACTCCATGCGCTCGGGCTCGATGATGCCGGCGAAGGGCTCCCAGCTGTCCTCCATGGTGGAGTAGTTGTCGGTGAGCTCCTCGTCCTTGGCGATGTCGCGCAGCGCGAGCGTGAAGCGCCGGGTGGGATCATTGCCGCAGGTGGGGGTGGGCGAGTGGTTCATGAAGCGGGCGTGGTCGCCGCACAGGACGAGGGTGCCGCGCTCGCAGTAGGCGTAGCGGGCGAGGAACGTCTTCATGAGCTGCGTCATCTTGGCCACGTCGGCGGGGGTGAAGCGCTGATCGATGGGCTCGTCGAAGCCCCAGATGACGGTGCCCTTGGGGATGGGCTCTCCCGCGAACAGACCAATGCCGTGGATGCTCGAATGGGAGATATAGGTCTTCACGCGAATCATGATGCCTCTCCGCCTCGGACTTCGTGTCGTTGATGCTCGCTCGGGGCCCTGTATCACGGCCGGGAGGCGGGAGGGGGGCCTTCGGAGGCGAGCAGTTGCTCCAGGGCGGAACGGGCCTCGGGCCGGCGCCTCGGACCAGCCGCGCGCGCCCTTGAGGTAGGGTCTCCAGGCATGTACCACCGCCCGTCTTTCTTCCTCCTGGGACTGGTCACGGGCCTCGCCGTGCTGACCGCCGCATGTGCCACCCGGCGGGAACATGTCCCCACGGAGGCGGATTTCCAATCGCGAGCCCTGCCCGTGGGCATCCGGGAAATGGAGGACGGACGCGTCAAGGTGTTCCTCCCTCCGAGACCCCTCCCTCCGGCCTTTGACGTCATGAGCCTGGAGGAAGCCCGGGCCCTGCGCGAGGCCCTGCCACTGGCGAGGGAGACGCCCAGGCCCCAGCTCCGCCTGGTGGAGACTCCAGGTCCGAGGCGCCCGGTGCATCCGGGTTTCGCTCAGGCCGGGTTGCGGGTTCGCGAGGAGTTTCTGGCCGGATTCGGGCCCGGCTTGCTGCCGCTGCCCGGGTCCGTGGATGACAGCCCCTTGCTGGCCGCGTTGAGGATGTCCCCCCGCTTCATGGGCGAGGGATTCCGGCGGGCCGCCGAAGAGCTCTTCAACTCTCCGCTCTTCATCCACGGCGTGTACCTCTCGGTGATGCTGTATTTCTCCGCATGGCTCGCGCCCGAGCCTTTCTTCTCCAAGGGACTGGCCGCGGCGCTCACGGTACGTCTGGCCCTGCTGGTGGGACTGGCGGAACTGGGCCGGGTGGCCCATGCGTGCCTGAGGCTGTACCAGGAAGCAGAAGCGGCCAGGACGCCGCGAGAGCTGGAGGAGGCCTCCGCGCGCTTTGGATCGGCATTGGGAGGCACTGGCTTTCGCGTCGTGGTGCTGGTGGCCACCATGGGACTGGGGCGGTTGTTGCCCCCGGTGCCCGAGGGCGGCATCGGGGCTCAAGTACGGACCTGGGTCACGGCGCTGGGGGGAGGACCCTCCGTGGGGGTGATCTCCACGGCCCAGGTGGTGGCGGACGGAACCCTCGTGGTTGCTGGTACAGCGGTTGGAAGCGCCGTTTCCTCCGCCTTATCAACCCATTACGGGCCGCCGCACACCCGGAGCAACCCGCCCCACAACGAAGCCA
The DNA here is from genome assembly GCF_057119385.1 of Archangium sp. Lineage (NCBI taxonomy): Bacteria > Pseudomonadati > Myxococcota > Myxococcia > Myxococcales > Archangiaceae > Archangium > Archangium sp. The sequence goes on from NZ_DBNGVP010000174.1 coordinate 81,673, forward strand.
TCGAAGAGGAGCTTGCCGCTCGGGAGGGGGCCGGACACGTCAGGCTCGACAAGAATAAAGCGCAGACGAATGCCGCGAACAGACGCGTCTTCGATCCGGCGCCTTCGAAAGGTGTGCGCTTCCGCAGACCCGATGCTTCCTCGGTGCGTCCTGACGGTGTGCGGCACAACACCAACTACGTTTCCAATCCCGATGACATGAGACGTGAGTTGGAAGCATTCGAAGCCATGGTCCGCGCGGACCCCAGAGCCATCCACGAGCTCTACAGACTCGATGGAACCCTGGTTCGGAGGTACGTCCCCCCTGGAGTGGACTTTCCGTAGCAGGTTGGCTCGGAGGCTCGCATGGCCCAGGAACTCGACATGGCGCAGTGGCAGTCGGAACTGGTCGATGCCTTCCGGTGGGGGGACGAGGGGCGAGTACGCGCGTTGGTTGCCACGTGGCGCGATGCACGGCCTCGCGAAGGCAGGGCCGCGCTGGAGGAAATGCTCGAGTCCTCCGATGTGAGGAGCCGTCAGGCCGCGGCTCTCGCGCTGGGCTCATGGGGAGGCCCTTCGAGCATCAAACGCCTGGAGCAGCAACTCATCCTGGAGGAGGCGCGAGGCAATGACAGCTCGCCCGTCGTGCAGGTCATCCTCCAGTCGCTCGGACAGCTCAAGAGTGCCAGTGCGAGGGCTGCACTCGTGCGCAAGCTGAACCGTCTGGCCGCGGGTTCGCCAGAGCAGACGGACGTGAATGATTTGACGTATGCGCTCTGGCGCAAGCGTCACCCCGAGCTGATACCCGCTGTTCGAAGCGCTCTGCAGCGGCTCCCTCCATCGACGGCCCGAGCCTTGCGCGCGCTTCTGCGCCTGTTGGAGAGCACGCCCGAACAGTTGGTCGCATGGGTCGAGGATGGAACGGTGCCACTGGAGGACAAGACGGAGGTCCTGACCGTGCTGGACGAAGAAGTGCCAGCCGAGTTGGAGCGCTTGCTTCCTTCATTGATCTCACGGGCCCGTGCCGTCATCGACGTAGCCGCGACACAGGACGGAGCGGAGAACGAATTTTGCGAGCGGCTGCTCACGCTGTTGCTCCTGCACCGGGAGCGCCTGTTTCCCGCACTTGGGCCCGAGTCACGTTCTGAGCTGCGGGACGTCGCACGCAGGCTGGCGGTAGCGCCAGCGGCCCTCCGTAGCGTTGGCGCCGCGGTGACCCTCCAGTACGTAGGACAGAGGGAGGACGCGGACCTGCTAGAGGCCCACCGCCCTCAGGACGATGTACTCGGCAAGGTTTTCGATGACACGGCGCTCGCCCTGCGCAACCGACCCACTCAGGCGTGAGAGACCCTCGCGCTCGGGCTGGTGTACCCGCCGCTAATCTCGGACTCCCACCCTTCGCCGTGCTTGGCACGTCAGGAACCGTTCCCCACACCATTTTTCTTGATAGTGCTTGAATAGACGCAGAATCTGTTGTGCGTTGTGTGAAGTCATTCTGATTTTGTTCTTATGATTAGATTTTCCGCGTGGAATGAGATTTGTGATGAGAGTTCTTCGTAGGTGTTCTTGAGTGTTTGCCGGCGGAGAGCAGGCTCATAAGGGATCACCTGCGAGGGAATCAACTGAGTCCATGCGTCTGATAGGGGACTTCCTGTTCCTACCCATCCTCGTGGGCCCAAAGTCCACTCAAAAAGCCAAGCAGGCTTTCGACTCCGTTGAGCACGTGCTTCGTTAAAGAAGAGGTCGTTTTCTGGAGGCGTTCCATTTGGGCTTGTCAGAATGACGAGAGATTCCTTTCCTTTTTCTACTTTGAAATTTTTGATCAATTCTGGAAACGCCTCCAAGCCCAATTCAAAATCATCGGCCTTGATTGCTAGGCGAACATGATCGATGTCTAGGAAGTCCAAGCCTGCGGTGAACCCTTGCTTCAACGCCAAGCCGAGCCAGATGAGGCGGTTCTGAGCGGTTCCAGGTATGCTGAGATAGCCAATCGCTGTGTCTGGCGGTAGATTTGAAAATGTTTGTGAAGAACAAGCACGCACTCTGGGCATCGCCAAAATACGGCGGATGCCAAGGGTGTTTATGGGCCCTTTGTCAAAGAGAATGATGCCATTTCGAGTTGCTAGGAAAGGCTCGAATCGGATGTCGCCTGATTTGGGCGCTGATTCTGATAAGAATGAGAATCCTGGGTATTTGAAAAGATGGCTGATCGTGGTGGTGAATTTACCCTCGTTGGGCGTCCGCGTTGTTGCGCTGGCTATTGAAAACGCGACGAAATCCCTGGCTATGGCCTCAGTAAGCTTGGGATCGAAGTTCAAGGACTGAGTGGTGATTGAAGTTCTTTGGAGATTTAGGGGGAGGAGTCCTTGTGCGTCGAAGATGGATAGGTTGGGTCTGAATATTTTTACTGGAGAACTGTCTTCCTCCCAGATTGGGCCGTCCAGGTTATTCTCGTCGAAGTAGTCGAATGTGCCATTGGTGGAGACAATGATTCCATTGCACGATAGCGCCGGAGCTGCCTGGAAAGTCCATTGCACATCATCGTACTCTGCATCTTCGATGCGATACCAGCCAGGGGGTAGAGGAGCGCCTGGTTGTGGCAGTTTATATCTTGGCTTGAGGGTAGAGTTTCCTGAGGGCAGCTTTGCTGTGACTCTGATTGAGGGATGTTCAATGCAGTACCAGTCAACGCTTGTCCAGATGTCGTCAGAGTCATCGGATTCGTCAGGAATGAGGGAGAAGTCCTGATCGGATTCGGGGCCCGGAGGTAGAAGGTAGGCCCAGATATCATCCTGCGTGACTCGAATGCGAATTGTCGTTCCAATGGGAGCGCTTGTGTGTCGCAGTTCCAAGGCAGATGCGTCAAGGGTAGCCGTGAATTCGATGGCTTGGTGCTCAGGCGTTGTTACATGTCGCGTAACGACATGAAATTCATCGCCAATGAGAAAGGCTGCCAATGCGCCGATTCCGAACCGCCCTCCACGGAGGACTCGTGAGCGCCCCTGGGCATCCTCATGCTGACGGCGCCAGAATTCGTTCGTTCGAAAGGATGCTCCAGCTCGAAGGAAATAGTTCCGGATTACATCCAGGGTCATTCCAATGCCATTGTCTTTGACCGTAACCCACCTTGACTTGTCGGGTCTCTCTTCGAGTTCAACAATGACATCGGCCTCCTGGGGTTTTGCGGGCGACTGTGTGTGGAGAGGGTGTGTTGTTCTCCAGTCTTCCAGTTCGCGACATGCATCGGTGGCGTTTTGGATGAGTTCCCGAATGCCGATTCCTGGATCGTCTCCGTAGAGAGGGCCGACCAGTAATTTCAGCAGATCGGTTCCTGCGGACTCAAATGAGACTGCGATGGGAATGTAATTGACCTTCTTTTCGAAATCCTTGGTGTTGTCCAGATTGAAGCGGATGCGGCGGATCGTCAGGCCGAGTTTCTCGAGGCGTCCATACCGTCCATAGAGCTCGCCGAGAGTGGCCCATGCGGTATCGATTTCTGATTGGATGTCCTTGAGAAGTTGTTTTAGTTTGAGATAGGTGTGAATGTCCCTGGGTAGTGCGTCGATATATAGGGCTTCAGGATCTTCGTGATTGGATTGAATATCCCGGACTGCATCGTGAGCGAGCCACTCGCGTTGGGAGAGGGGGCTGCGTAGTTGCTTGATTTTGAGCAGTTCTTTTTCGGCGCGCTCGCTGTCTACCTGGATGTAGTCTGCGATCCGAAGGACCGCCATCAGGAAGACGGTGTGGATGCCTTGGAAGCTTCGAATATTGTAGTTTTTTTGGAGGTAATCGTATGTCGCTCGTATTGGTAGATTGTGGCTCCGTGCTATGAGGCCAGCCAGATCTGCGAATTCTCTTGAAATGTGTGAAAAAGACAGCCGTTGTGAACGTGGGAGTGGACCTGGAACTCCCCAGAGGGCTATCTCGTGTGCTAGGCGTGCGTGGTGTCTTCTTATGAACTCGCCTATCAGAAGGTGGTCCTGCTCAGTCAGGTTACGGATGTCAACTTTGTGTGGGTCGATAGGGTGATTGTGACCGAAGATGGAATTGAGCTTCCGTCCATCGAAGCGCGATGCTTCACCCAGAAACTCTCTCCATAACTGGGGCCAGGGCTCATCTCCAAATCCTTCAATGAGGGCCGGTTGTTCGGAGCTGTCAACCAGGTTTCTGAATCCATCGGGGGTGAGGTGCATTCCGGAATCGTGAAGCAGGGTGGAAAGCACCAATACGGCGACATCGGCCGGAGTGAGGAGCCGACGGGCTTCGTCCGTAATGATTGAACTGGCTGTGTTCAGAACTGCGGAAATGTGTCTGTCGCTATGATCGGTATAGCCGGGGAAGAAGGGCATGCCGCTCGTGCGGAGCCACGGGTGAAAGTCGCTCAAGGTGATCTGAATGGCTCCGTACAGTTTTGGATCCGTGGAAAGAATCTGGTCAAGAACTGACGGGATTTGAATGATATTGGCCATGGTGTTGGTCTTGATTGATGGAGTTTTCTCGAGAAGGAATCTGCATCTGGTGTGAGTGCATCGAGGTTGTATGCACAATTGCCTCGACGAGAAGTCATGCTGCACCTGCCAGTTGGAAGCTTTCTCGCATCTACCTGAGGAGTCTCTCCAATGCGGAGCGGGCCTCGGGCGTCAGCCGGTGCCCCACGAGCCGTAGCCCACGCCGGGACAGCGGACGGTAGACATCGGCCGCCTCGGGCGGCAGCGCCGTGAGGTGCGCCGTCACCACCCCCGCGTCTCCCCGGGCGATGGGTCCGGTGTACCCGGCCGCCAGTCCCCGGGCCTCCACGCCCCGTAGCGCCGAGCGCGTCAGGGGCAGCAGCGCGGCCAGGGCGTCCTCCTCGGAGATGCCCGCGGCGCGGAAGGCCTCCACGGCCGCGGAGAGGGCCGCCACCACGCCTCCCGCGCTCAGCACGGCCCCGGCATGGTAGGCGGCGCGCTGCTTCTCCGGCACCCGCAGGGCGTGCAGGCCCACGTCCTTCGCCATCCGCTCCAGCACCTCGCGCAGCCAGCTCGAACGCGTACTGAGGGCCACCGAGTTCCCCGCCAACGAGTCGCGCGGATCCGACACCGCGACCAGTGGATGGAAGGACCCGAGCACCTTGCCGCGCGGAGCACCCAGGGCCTCCAGCGACAGCGCGCCCGCGCAGTGCACCAGGGCGGCTCCCCGCGCCAGCCGGGGCTTCAACTCCTCGGCCACTCCGGGCACGGCCTTGTCCGGCACGCACAACAGACACACCCGGGCCTGGGCCACGTCCCGCTCGGAAGCGGGCTTCAGCCCCAGCTCGAGCACCCGGCGCCGGCCTTCCTCGGAGCGCGCCAGCACGCTCACGGGCCAGCGCTTCGCGGCGAGCGCGAGGGCCAGTGCTCCGCCCAGCCGGCCCGCGCCCACCACCACCACCCTCGGACGGCTGGGACGCGGGGGGCTCACGGGCTCAGCGGCTCTCGCGCAGGAACTGCAACTCCCCGGACTGCACGGACACCTGCACCCGGTCTCCCGCCATGAACTCGCCGGCGAGGATCCGCTCGGCCAGGGGCGCCTCCACCAGCCGCTGCACCACCTGGCGCATGGGCCGGGCGCCCAGCTTCGGGTCGAAGCCGCCCGACTTCATCAGCAGCTCCACCACCTCGGTCCCGGCCACGTAGGCAATCCCCTTCTCGGTGACCAGCCGCCGGCTGCTCTCCTCCAGCAGCAGGGTGGCGATGCGGGCCACCTGCTCCTCCGTCAGGGGACGGAAGGGGAGGCGCTCGTCGATGCGGTTCCACAGCTCGGGGGGCAGGGCCTGACGCGCGGTGGCGCTCGCGGCGTCCATGTCGTTCTGGCCCTTGGTGACCTCCGCCGCCGCCGAGCCGAAGCCCAGCGCGCGGCTCGTCTTGTGGAAGGCGTCCGCGCCCAGGTTCGTCGTGAGGATGACGACCGTGTTCGAGAAGTCGATGTGCCGGCCCTTGCCGTCCGTGAGGCGGCCCTCCTCCAGCACCTGGAGCAGGAGGAGCTGAACCTCGCGGTGGGCCTTCTCGATCTCGTCCAGCACCACCACGCACGAGGGCCGGCGGCGCACGGGCTCGGTGAGCTGGCCGCCCTCGCCATAACCCACGTAGCCCGCGGGCGAGCCGATGAGGCGCGAGACGCCGTGGCTCTCGGCCATCTCGCTCATGTCCAGGCGGACCAGCGACTCCTTGCTGCCGAAGAGGACCTCGGCCAGGCCGCGCGCCATCTCCGTCTTGCCCACGCCCGTGGGGCCCAGGAAGAGGAAGGAGCCCATGGGCCGGCGCGAGGCGAAGCCCGCGTAGTTGCGGCGGATGACGCGGGCGATGCGGGAGATGGCCTCCTCGTGGCCGATGACGCGCTCGCCCAGGTCCGCCTCCAGCCGCAGCAGCCGCGCCGAGTCCGTCATCAACAGACGCTCCTCGGGGATGCCGGCGATCTTCGCCACCACCCGGGCCACGTCCGAGGCCTCCACCAGCTCCTTGCCCTCGCGGCGGCTGCGCGAGCCGGCCAGGTCCACCACGGAGATGGCCTTGTCCGGCATGAAGCGCTCCGTCACGTAGCGCGACGCCAGCGACGCGGCCGCCTCCAGCGCCTCGGGGGCGTAGCGCAGCCCGTGGTGCTCCTCGTAGCGGCCGATGATGCCCTGGAGGATCTCCACCGTCTCCGGCACCGACGGCTCGTGCACCACCACCGGGGTGAAGCGCCGCTCCAGCGCGGGGTCCTGCGAGATGAACTTGCGGTACTCGTCGTGCGTGGTGGCGCCGATGCAGGGGAACTCGCCGCGCGCCATGGCCGTCTTCAGCTCGTTGGCGGCGTCCTGTGGGCCCTCGCCCGTGGAGCCCGCGCCCACCAGCGTGTGGATCTCATCGATGAACACCACCACGCGTCCATCCGCGCGCCGCACCTCTTCCTTGAGGGCGTTGAGCTTCTCGGAGAACGAGCCGCGCAGCTGCGTGCCCGCCACCAGCGTGGCCATGTCCAGCTCGAGGAGGATCTTCTCGGCCAGCGTGCCGCGCAGCTCAATCAGCCGCTGCGCCACGCCCTCCACCACGGCCGTCTTGCCCACGCCCGCCTCGCCCAGCAGGCACGGGTTGTTGGTGCGCCGCTTGCCCAGGATGTCGATGACCTCCTCGATCTCCTTGGCGCGGCCCACCACGGGATCCAACTTCCCCTCCTGGGCGAGCCGGCTCAGGTTGCGGCCCAGCGAGGTGAGCAGGGGGAAGCGCTTCTCGTCGAGCACCAGCGAGGGCGCGGCGGGACGGACCTGCACGGGCGCCGGACGGGGCGGGGAGACGGGCAGGGGAGCCGGAGCGGCCGGAGCCGTCACGGGAGACGGGGCCAGGACGGCGGGAGCCGGCGGCGGGGTGCGCGTGGGCAGCGGGGGCACCGGCGTGGGCTCGGCGGCGCCGGGCACGTCCTCGTTCACCTCGTCGATGAGGTCGCGCGGGGAGAGCGCGGGCCGGGACGGACGGGCCGGCGCCGGGGCGGGGCGCGCGGAGAGCGCGAGGGCGGATGCGGGTGGCGCCGAGGGCGGAGCACCCAGGGGGCGGCCGGGGCGGGGCATGCCCATCGACATCGCGTTGCGGCCCGGCTGGAGCCTCCGGGGCATGCTCCCACTGAGGCAATAGGAGAGGGCGGTGTTGCCCAGGTTGATGAGGTGCAGGCCCGCCTTGGCCATCAGCTCGCTGGCGGCGCAGCGCACCCGGGTGAAGGCCACCAGCAGGTGCATGCAGTCCGTCTCACGGGCGCCGCTGCTCTGGGCGATCTCCCTCGCCCGCATGCACAGCTCCCGCACGAGCCCGTCCTGCTCCGAGGGCTGCGACGTCATCCTCTCCAGGAGGCTGTCCTCGTCGACGCCCTTCTCCTTCAGGAGGAGCTGCGCCCGGTTCTCCACCGTGAACAGTGCCAACAGCACGTGGGCCGACGTAGGCTTCTGTGCCACGCTTTGGGCGATGTCATGGGCTTCGTGGAGAACCTGAGCGAGATCCGAGCTGTCGACCATTCGTGTTCCGGCAGGCGGGCAGGCGAGCACATACACCCTTCGGATCCACTCGGCAAAATTTCCGCTACAGGTCGCTACACTCCCACGCTCCGTGAGGGGACCCGGGAATGGTACGGCTGCTAGCCTGTTGGAGGGCCCTTGTCATCCGGCTTGCAATGGGGGGCGCTCCTGGGCGTACATCCCGTCGCCCCGCCACCTCTCCTTATGAGCTCAATCGTTCAACCCACCCGTGTGCTCCTCGACCCGCTCGACGCGACCGGAGCCGCCATCGAGGCCCGCCGCTGGGTGTGGCCCCTCCTGATTCTCGCCGTGTGCGTGTCCGCTTCCGGGACGGCCTTTTCCCTCCGCTGGGACGCCGGCCCCGCGGTGGTGCAGCAGATGCAGATGTCTGGCCAGCTCGCGCGGGCCACGGAGACGGAGATCTCCGAGGAGATCCAGACGGCCTCGCGCAAGGCGCTGGTGGCGGGGATCGCCAAGGGCGTCTTCGTGATGCCGCTGCTCACGCTGGTGCTGGCGGCGGCGCTGTGGGTGGTCGCGTGGCTGTGTGACCGGAGCGCGCCCTTCGGCCAGCTCATGTCGGCGGCGGCGCTGGCCATGCTGCCCATCGCGCTCTACCACCTCATCTTCGCCCTGTGTGCGCTGGCGCAGCACTCGCTCTCCGAGACGCGGGTGATGGACCTGGTGCCCTCGAGCCTGGCCGCCCTGGACGGGCTGTCGCCGAAGATGGCCAAGGTGCTGCGGGGCGTGGACTTCTTCAACCTGTGGAGCGTGGCGCTGCTGGGGCTGGGCTTCTCCTCGGCCACGGGGATGAGCAAGGGCCGCGCGGTGCTGCTCTTCGTGGTGCTCTACGTGCTGTTCGTCGGAGTGTTCTTCATTGGCGTGCCCGCGATGATGGCCGGAGGGCCCGGCGGTCCGCGTGGCGCGGGTGGTCCGGGAGGTGGACGATGAACGTGCTCATGCTCGCGGTGGCGCTCGCCACCCAGGCGACCCCTGTTTCCCTGGAGGACGCCCGCGCGAAGAGCCGGGAGAACGTCCAGGCCCTCACCGCCGCGTTGCAGGCCTCCACCGCCGAGCAGGACGTCCGCATCGCCCGCTCGTCGCTGCTGCCCCAGGTGCGGTTCTCGGGCAGCGCCTCCCTGACGTACATCGGCCCTCAGCGCTCCTACAACATCGTGCCCGTGGAGGGCGGCGGTTTCGAGCAGCTGGCGGTCGACACGTCGGAAGTGGCGTACCCCAACTTCAACCTGGGCGTCACCGTCTCGCAGCTGCTCTATGACCGGGGCGTCTGGGCGCGGCTGGAGCAGAGCGGGGCGCAGCTGGAGGCGCTGCGGGGCGAGGCGGCCGAGCAGCAGGACACCTCCGAGCTGGAGGGCATCAACCGCTTCTATTCGCTCTTCCGCTCCCAGGCGACCATCCAGGTGCTGGAGGCCAACGTGCGGCGCAGCGAGCAGCAGCTCGAGCGGGCGCGGGCGCTCTTCCAGGCGGGCCGGGTGGGCAAGGCCGAGGAGCTGTCCGCCCAGGTGAACCTGGGCAATGACCGCATCGCCGTGGTGACGCGGCAGTCGCAACTGGCCACGGACCAGGCGCGGCTGTCCACGTGGCTGGCCATGCCGGGCGCGGAGGCCGTGGAGGCCGTGGATCCGGGCGTGTTGACCCAGGCGCCCGCGCCGGCTCCCTCGCTGGAGGAGGCGCTGGAGGCGGCGAGGACCCGCCGTCCCCTGTTGGTGGTGCTGCGGCAGCGGCTGCGTGCCGCCGAGCTGCAGCGGAGCATCGCCACCGCCGGCTACCTGCCGCGCTTCTCCCTGGACGGCACCTACCAGCGCCAGGGCCAGGATCCGGGGATCTTCTTCGGCCAGCCGGCGCGGCAGAACGCGGTGCGCGGCGGCCTGAACATCTCCTGGGATCTCTTCAACGGCTTCACCACGCAGGCGCAGGCGAGCCGGGCCGATTACCAGACCCGGGTGGCCGAGCTGAACCTGCAGCAGAACGAGCGCGAGCTGGAGGGCTCGGTGCGCCAGGCGCACGTGGCGCTGCTGTCGCAGATCACCTCCGCGCAGCTGGCCGAGGCCAACCGCAAGGCGGCCGCCGACGCGCTGGTGCTCGCCGAGGAGCGCTTCAACGCCGGAGTCAGCTCGACGCTGGAGGTGCGCGACGCGCAGCTCAAGCTCACGCAGGCCGAGCTGACGCTGTTGGAGAACAGGATCAACGTCGAAATCGCCCGCTTCACGCTGATGCGGGCCATGGGCACTCTGGCCCCGGGAGAGGCGAAATGAAGTGGTGGAAGGCGGTCATCGCAGGCGGTCTGTTCCTCGGAGCGGCGGCCATCACGGTGGGCGGACTGAAGGACCGGCCTCCCCCCACGGTGGAGGCGCAGGTGGGCAAGGCTCGCAAGGGCAGCATCACCCGCACCATCACGGGCGCCGGCAAGGTGCAGGCGGCCACCACGGTGAAGATCTCCTCCAACCTCTCCGGCGACCTGACGGAGCTGCTGGTGAAGGATGGGGAGCGGGTGACGAAGGGCCAGGTGCTGGGCCGCATCGATCGCAAGCGCTACGAGGCCTCGGCCAAGCAGTCGCTGGCGGCGCAGAACGCGGCGCGCTCGGACACGCAGGTGGCGCAGGTGGAGGTGAACCGCACCACGGCCGATCTCGCCCGCGTGGAGGAGCTGGGCAAGAAGGGCCTGGCCTCGGCGGCCGAGGTGGATCAGGCGCGCGCGGCCCGGGACACGGCCGCGGCCCGGCTGGCCTCGGCGCAGCAGCGTCTTGCCCAGGCCTCCGCCGCCTACGAGGAGGCGCAGACCAACCTCTCCAAGACGACGCTGGTGTCGCCCATCGACGGCAACATCATCGAGCTGTCGCGCGAGGTGGGTGAGCGCGTGCGGGGCTCGGACTTCTCCGAGGACGTGGTGATGACCATCGCCGCGCTCAACGTGATGGAGGTGAAGTTCGAGGTGGGCGAGCACGAGGTGGTGCACCTCAAGCCCGGCCAGCCCGCGGAGATCTCCGTGGACGCGCTGGAGGGCGAGTCCTACGAGGGCTCGGTGGTGGAGATCGCCCAGAAGGCGCTCATCAAGAACCCCGGCACCGAGGCCGAGGTCACCACGTTCCCCGTGACGGTGGCGCTGAGCACGCGGCCGGCGCGGGTGCTGCCGGGCATGAGCGCCGAGGTGCGCATCTCCGCCGAGAAGCATGACGACACGGTGCTCGTCCCCATCCAGTCGGTGACGGTGCGTCCGGAGAAGAGCCTGCCGGACTACAAGCCGCCGGTGGAGGGCACGGGCCTGACGGTGGCGCGCCGCGCCGAGACGCTGGCCAAGGTGGTCTTCGTGGTGGACGCGGACAACAAGGCGCAGATGCGCCGGGTGCGCACGGGCATCGCCTCCGACACGGACCTGGAGATCCTCGAGGGGATCGCCGAGGGCGACAAGGTGGTGGAGGGTCCCTACCGCACGCTGTCCAAGGAACTGAAGCACGGGGACATCGTGCGCGAGCCGCAGCCAGGCGGCCCGGGCGGCCCCGGCGGTCCGGGTGGGAAGAAGTCGTGAGCGAAGCCAACGGCGCCGGGTCTCCCCGGCTCATCGATGTGCAGGACGTCACCCGTGTCTTCCACGTGGGTGGCGAGGAGGTGCGCGCGCTGCGGGGCGTCTCCTTCGGTATCGGCCGTGGCGAGTGGGTGGCCATCATCGGCCAGTCCGGCTCGGGCAAGAGCACGTTGATGAACGTGCTGGGCTGCCTGGATACGCCCAGCAGCGGCCGCTACATGCTCAACAACAAGGACGTGTCGCGCATGACGGACGACGAGCTCGCCGTGGTGCGCAACGAGGAGATCGGCTTCATCTTCCAGACGTTCCAGCTGCTGCCCAGGGAGACGGCGCTCTCCAACGTGGAGCTGCCGCTCATCTACCGGGGTATGCGGGCCAAGGAGCGGCGCGAGCGGGCCAGGGCCGCGCTGGCGAAGGTGCACCTGGAGCACCGCATGCACCACCGGCCCAACGAGCTGTCCGGTGGCCAGCGCCAGCGCGTGGCCATCGCCCGGGCGCTGGTGGCCGAGCCCTCCATGCTCCTGGCGGACGAGCCCACCGGTAACCTGGACTCGGCCACGGGCGAGGAGATCGTCCGGCTCTTCGAGGAGCTGCACCGCGCGGGCAACACGTTGGTGCTCGTCACGCACGAGCCGAAGCTGGCGTCGCGCTGCCCTCGGGCCATCCGGCTCAGTGACGGGGAGATCGTCGCGGACGGGCCCGGGCGCCAGGTGGCCCTGGGAGATGTGCCCGCGCCCCAGGCGCAGGCGGCGGGGGGCGCATGAACAAGGCCGTGCGCGTGGATGTGATGGAGGGGGCGCGCATCGCCTTCTTCTCGCTGGGAGCCAACCGGATGCGCACCGTGCTCACCACGGTGGGCATCGGCATCGGCGTGGCCACGCTGCTGGCCATCATCGGCATCATCCAGGGGCTCAACGCCTCCTTCGACAAGCAGCTGTCCTCGCTGGGCTCCAATACGCTGCAGGTCTCCAAGTTCCCCTGGGTCATCAAGGGGGACTGGTGGATGTACCGCAACCGGAAGAACTTCACCCTGCCGCAGGTGGAGCAGATCCGCGCGCAGGCGCCGTTCATCTCCGCCATCTCGCCCATCGTCGGCCGCAACGGGGACGTGGGCTTCAATGGCCAGCAGCTCTCCACCGTGGACGTCTTCGGGGTGACGCAGGAGTACTTCGCCATCGGCTCCTGGCAGGTGGTGACGGGGCGTCCCCTCACGGACGCGGATGACGCGGTGACGCGGCCGGTGGCCGTGCTCGGCGCCACCGTGGCCGAGGGCCTCTTCCCGGGGCTCAATCCCCTGGGCCGCTCCATCCGCATCGACGGCCGGCCCTTCCAGGTGGTGGGCACGCTGGCGCGCAAGGGCAAGCTGCTGGAGCGGGACCAGGACCTGGCGGTGATGGTGCCCTTCAAGACGTTCTACTCCACCTTCGGCAAGGGCCGCCCCTTCAGCATCGCCATGGCCGTGGAGCAGGGGCATGACATCCGCATGGCGGAGGAGCAGCTCGTGGGCATCGTGCGGCGCGTGCGGGGCACGCCCCCGGGCGTCCCGGACGACTTCTCCATCAACCGCCCGGAGCAACTCGCCCAGACGTACGAGCAGCTCACCGGTGCGCTCTATGGCGTGGCGCTGGGCGTGGGCTTCATCACCATGCTGGTGGGTGGCATCGGCATCATGAACATCATGCTGGTGTCGGTGCGCGAGCGGACGCGGGAGATCGGCATCCGGCGGGCGCTCGGGGCGCGCAAGCGCACCATCGTGGTGCAGTTCCTCATGGAGGCGTCCGCGGTGTCCGCGGTGGGCGGCCTGTTGGGGACGATCGTGGGGTTGGGGACGGCCAAGGTGGTGTCCCTCATCACCCCGTTGGCGGCGGACGTGCAGCTCTTCACCATCGTGGGCGGCGTGGGCTTCGCCGCGCTGGTGGGACTGCTGTTCGGCATCTGGCCGGCGGCGAGAGCCGCGAACCTGGACCCGGTGGAAGCCCTCCGGTACGAGTGAGCACGAGCATGTTCCGACGCTTCCAGGCCAACCTGCTGGCCATGGCCGACAACCTGCGCCTGGCCATGGGCACCTTCATGGGCAACCCCCTGCGCACGCTGCTCACGCTGCTGGGCATCGTGATCGGCGTGACGACGGTGATCGTCATGATGGCGCTCATCGAGGGCCTGCGCCTCAAGGTGAACAACGACCTGTCACAGCTGGGCGCCAACACCTTCGAGGTGAGCAAGTGGCCCTCGGGCTTCGGCCGGGTGAACTGGCGGATGTACGCCAGGCGCCAGAATCTGACGCTGGAGGACATGCGGGCCATCCAGGAGTTCTGTCCCTCGGTGGGCGTGGTGTCCGCCGCGGACACGTCGGGAGGCCAGAAGCTCTCCAGCGCGACGATCGAGACGCGGCCGGGGGTGCAGGTGACGGGCGCCACGTCCGAGTACATCGGCACCAGTGGCATCACCGTGGCCTCGGGGCGCTTCTTCAGCCCGGTGGAGGCGGTGGACGGCCGTCAGGTCGCGGTGGTGGGCATCGACGTGGCGGACACGCTGTTCCCGGGCATGGAGCCGCTCGGGCAGCAGCTGCGCGTCAAGGGCCGTCCGTTCACGGTGATCGGAGTGCTGCAGCGGCGGGGCAGCTTCCTGGGCATGGTGAGCATGGACAACGTCCTCATCGTGCCCATGCGCGCCTACGAGATGGTCTACGGCGAGGTGGACTCCGTGGACATCGCGGTGCAGGCGCGCGAGCCGGAGCTGCTCGAGAAGGCGAAGGAAGAGGTGACGAACCTCATGCGCCGCCGGCGTGACGTGGCCCCGCTGGCGCCCAACGACTTCGAGGTGCACACCAACGAGTCGATGACGCAGACCTTCAACAGCCTCTCGCAGGTCATCACCATCGCCAGCTTCGGGGTGTGCCTGCTGTCGCTCGTGGTGGGCGGCATCGGCATCCTCAACATCATGCTGGTGTCGGTGACGGAGCGGACGAAGGAGATCGGCATCCGCAAGGCGCTGGGGGCGCGCAAGTTCCGCATCCTCGCGCAGTTCGCCACCGAGGCGGTGATCATGTCGCTGCTGGGCGGGGTGATCGGCGTGGCGCTCGGCTTCGGGCTGGCCTTCCTCGCGCGGTGGGTGCTGGGCTTCAACACCGTGGTGCCCCCGTGGGCGGTGGCGCTCTCGCTGGTGATGAGCTCGGGCGTGGGCCTGGTGTTCGGCATCTACCCCGCGGCCCGCGCCGCGAGGTTGGATCCCGTGGAGGCCATGCGCTCGGAGTAGGGCGCGAGCGCTTCGCTTCAGGAAAACGCGTGGAGGAGATCCTCCACCGTCGTCGTCATGTCGAGCTTCACGTTGCCGTGCATGCCTTCGTCACAGAAGGTGAGGGGCTCGTGAGCGGCGATGGAGGAGCGGCACCATTGGGCGAACACGGCGGAGTCCAGGAGGTCGGCTTCGAAGGCAATGCAGCTGCCTCTCCGGTTGAGAGAGCCGTCCAACTGTGACTGACCCATGGGGACGAGGAATTCCAGCGCATGACGGCTGTCGGGTTCGGTGACGTGTGTCACTTCCGCGCCAGGCCATCGCGACACCAGGCTCTGTGCGAAGTCCTCTGTGGACAGGACACCATCCCGCGTGGCGATGACAAAGTATTTCATGGATGGACGATCACCTTACCCGGGAGTGCAAAACGCCGGAGCAATGATTCGAAGAAGGGCGCGGCCCTGCCGTCATTGATGACGACCTCCAGGGCAACAGCGGGAGTCTGGGCGTCGTTGATGACGGCGGCATAACGGCTGAACTCTTCAGCGACTTCCTCTTGAATCATTGAACGAACATAGTCGTCGCACTTCGACGCGGGGATGAAGGGGCTGTTGTGCGCTGTCCATGCGAGCACCATCCGCCCAGACCTGTTTCCCACCTCCAGAGACCAGCATTTCCTCTGGGCCCGCGTGCTTTCGCTGGTACTTATAGGCCTCGGTTCTCTCGGGCGTAGGCCGCCGTTTTGCCTTGTCGAGCCAGCCTTTGAACTGTTCGAGGCTCACCTTCTTGGGCTTCGCGTTCGTTGGCAGCCCCCGCCCACCCTCGGAGTGCCCTCCCGTGATGGCAAGCGCGGGAGCCACGGAAGTCCCTGGGGCAACCCCCACCCTGACGCCCACCGTGGCCATGGCTCTCGCCAGATGATTGGCCGCCACCTCCAGGTCGTGAGGGTCTCTGGCCTCGGAGGCGTACTGGACATATTTCCAGACGGAGTCGGTTACGACCGCTGTCTGTGCGGAGAGGGCGATGACGCCAAGCGCCAGGAGCGATGCGTCCACCGCCTGTCCAACAACAGGAATGCCTTGGGTGCCGATCCATGCCGCTGTCACGCTGCTCATGACAGCCAGGCTCTCCGGAGACAGCATCGCCCGGACTTCCTTGGTTGTTTCCGCTGGCAGCTTCCCCAAGGCCTGAATGAAGGAGCGGCAGAGTTTCTCCGACGCTTCCATTTCGGCGAAGGAGGATGCCTTCGGGCACAGGCCTTCCTCCATGGAGTTGGCGAACGCGGGCGCTGCGAACAGGATCCCCAGGCAGCAGAGGACGATTCTCATGGATGTGGTCCTGGTTGATTGACGAAGTCGCTCCGAGATAGAGCCTGCTGGGATCAGGTTACAGCCTTTCTGGCGGATTTCCCGCCTCCTGGATCCAACGGACACCATGCGCCCGGAGTTGGGGGCGGCGGCTATGTGCTACCCCGCTCCGTTACGAGACGATGGCGAGGGCGTCCCGTTGCGCTCGTGCTGCTCTCGGGATGGGCTCCCAATTGTTGAGTCACCCAGGTTCTCCAGTGGCTGGCTTCGAGCCATCCCTGACGGGACGCGAACGCATCGTTGGGGCTTGATGCGGCGCCAGTGGAGGCCATGCGCTCGGAGTAGGGCGCGGGGCCATCAGGAGTCCGAATCGATTTCGGGAACAGCTCCTTTCTGGAGTTGTCAATCGTGCAGCCTGTTCAGGAAATCCGTCAGGCTGTCGGCGATGGGGTAGATGAAGGTCTCCACGGTGACCAGGACGACCTTGGGTTGTCCTGAGCCGGAGCGGTAGTCAAAGCATATGGACTCGCCACCGGACGTTTCGGCGAATGGGAATATGCCCTTGGGAAGGTGAGGCTCCAAGACCTCGTGGATCCGTCTGACGGCGTAGCCCTCACGGTTCTCGTATGGCCTTATCGTCAACAGCACATTGAATACGCTGGTGCCCCTCCCCACGTCAAAGACAGCGGGCTCAGGCGTCATGCCTTGATATGAGGTGACGAGGGCTTTGTATTCCTCTGGGAGGCGAACACCCCACTCTTGTTCGAGTTGCTCCAGCTCCTGATGGGTCACGGGTTGTGGGTTGATGTCCAAGTAGGGCTTCCAGTGAACGGTCATGATCAGTACCCCCCACCCCAGATGGCCATTCCCCCTGTGTGTGGACGCGCGAGGACGTGAGACTCCTCCGTGATGAGCTGCATCCTGGCTGGCAGCGTTGCTCAGCACGCGGTGCTTTGCCAGAGCCCACCTTGGGGTGGAGCCGCCTGGGACACCGTCCGCTACGGCGCGGCGGCCACGCCCACGGGGCAGCTCACTCCCGTGCCCCCAATGCCGCAGTACCCGTTCGGATTCTTCGCCAGGTACTGCTGGTGGTAGTCCTCGGCGTAGTAGTACTCGGGCGCCGCGCGCAGCTCCGTGGTGATGGGCTCGTAGCCCGCCGCCGTGAGCACCTTCTGGTAGGCCTCGCGCGAGGCCTCGACCGCCTTCCGCTGCGCCTCCGTCGTCCAGTAGATGGCCGAGCGGTACTGCGTCCCCACGTCGTTGCCCTGGCGCATCCCCTGCGTCGGATCGTGGCTCTCCCAGAAGACCTTCAGCAGCGTCTCGAAGGACACCTTCTTCGGGTCGTACACCACCAGCACCACCTCGGTGTGGCCCGTGCGGCCGGAGCACACCTCCTCATACGTGGGGTTGGGCGTGAAGCCCCCGGCATACCCCACCGAGGTCGAATACACGCCCGGCGTCTGCCAGAACTTGCGCTCGGCCCCCCAGAAGCAGCCCAGGGCGAAGATGGCCTGCTCCATTCCCTCCGGGAAGGGCGGCTCGAGCGGCGCGCCGTTGACGTAGTGCTTCTTGGGAACCGCCATCCGCGTGGAACGGCCCGGCAGGGCCTCCTCCGCGGAAGGCATCTTCAGTTTGCTGGGGTTCAGGATCCGCCACATGCCCCGAGATTAACGCGGCGTCCGGGGGCTCGCCGGGAATGTGACGGGCCCGGCGCCCACTGGAGTACAGCGGGGAGCGTTCCAGGCGGCGCTCCCACCCTCGCACTGCCTCCTACCGGAGCTGCTTGCCCGTTGCCCGAGGACACGCCGGGCACGCTCCTCGAAGCGCACCCGGGCCCTGGACATGATGATGCGAGGGCTCCCGACTGTCGGGATTCGCCGGATGGCTTACAGTGGAGGACAGATGACCGCTCCTCCCTCCACGCCCCCCGAGACTCCCGAGCCGGCCGGCTCCGAACGGCCCAGGCTCATCATCAATGGGGAGCCCTTCCGGCCCGAGGACCTCTGCCAGAGCTTGTCCCCATCGGTCCTGCTGCGGCTGAGCGTCACCCAGGAGCCCTACGTTCCGCCCGAGCCTCCCGCCCCCATGCCGCTGCCGGCACGCGTGGAGGCCCTCCCGACCCGGACCCTGGCGGTGATCCTCGTGCTGCTCGGTGTGGGACTGGCGGCGCTGATCCTCCTCTAGCCCGGATTATTCACCAGGGCCTGGCGAGAAGCCGCGAAGGGGCCGTGCGCAGACCCAGGGGGCACGATCTGGCTCGTTGCCCCTATCTGTCAGGTGAGCGGAAGTCAGGTTGGCAAAGGGGCG
>NZ_DBNGVP010000175.1:0-6575 GCF_057119385.1 Archangium sp.
ACAACGGCGAGGTGGAGCGCCTCATCAAGCTCATTGTCCTCGGACGCAAGAACTGGCTCTTCCTGGGCAGCGACGCGGCCGGCCACCGGGCCGCCAACGTCTACTCCCTCGTGCTCAGCTGCTACCGGCTGGGCATGGACCCGTGGGCCTACTTCCGCGACGTGCTGCCCAAGCTCGGCGACACCCGCTTCCCCGCCTCCCGCCTCGCGGAGCTCCTCCCCGAGGCGTGGGCCCAGCAGCAGGCTCAGCAGCGATAGGCTTGTCGACGCTCCGTCCATCTCGTAGCCACCGTGCCACGCCTCTTGATGGCCGACATCCTGGGCTGGACCGAGTACTGCTTCACGAAGAGCATCGGCCCCTGGCCGTCAGACGTGAACGACGCTCGGGCTTCAGGCGGGTGCGCGGCCTGTCGAGCCCGCGCACCCGCTCGGAGCGTTACTTGGTGCCCTGCACGCCGAAGGGGTACCCGTTCCAGTAGGTCACTCCGGCGAAGAAGTTCTGCGACCAGCTGAAGTGGTGCACGTAGAAGTACTGCGCCCCGCCGGAGAACTGGATGGCGAAGGTCGCGGTGGAGGGACGCGCGGTGTCGAACGTCCCCGTCACGTTGACGGGGGAGCCGCCATCCTGGGTGTACGTCCCCCACAGGCTGCCACTGGCGCTGTAGCTCGTGATCTGCAGCCGGCCGCGCCACCCGTCGTGGTTCATGTACCAGGTGCCCAGCCACCGGCTCGCGGTGAAGGAGTTGCCGTAGGGGATGTAGAGCCCCGAGCGCTTGAGCACGCTTCCGTACCGGGTGTTCCCCGCGTCCCAGGTGTAGCCCGAGGCGTCCTGCCGATCCCACCCGTGGATGTACATCTGGAAGAGCTGGCCGGTCATGGTGCCCGGCGCGGTGTCGCTCGTGGTGTCGGCCACGCGGAAGTAGATGCCCCGGTTGTCATCCAACAGATAGCCATTGGCGTTGCGCCCGGAATAGCTCCCCAGCCGGGTGGCGGCGTTGGCGGGGTGGGGGATGCGGCGGACCACCAGCTTCCCGGTCCACCCGTCGTGGTTCATGTCCCAGGTGCCCAGCCACTGTCCCTTGCGCACCGGCGCGTTGGGATCCGTCACGCCGTTGACCACGGCGCCCCCATAGGACGCGTTCTGGATGAACCCGTAGGAGACCTTGACGTACGCGCTGCCGCCCCAGGAGTTCTTGAGCAGGAAGTACTGCTGCGAGCGGTCGTAGCCGATGATCAGCATCGAGTGACCGCCGTAATTCACCGAGGAGTCGTACTCGTGGATGCCGGTGGTGGCGTTGTAGCGCCACTTGAGCTCGACATCGATGGCCACCTCCCGGTTGGACGCGATGTAGTTCTCGATGAGCGCGGTGTCACGCGCCTGCGCCCAGTCGAGCAGGGTGTAGCTGCTCACGCCGTACCGGGCGTTGTTGCGCGCCGACTGCGGGATGTACAGGGGCGAGTACTCGAAGGCGTCGATCTGCGCCTGGGTGGTGGGGTTCTGCGCGGGATCTCCGCTCCAGATCAGCTCTCCCGCGGCGGGAATCGAGCGCCGCACGGCATCCATGCCCGACTGGTTCAGGTAGGGAACCTCGCTCTCGAGCGGCAGCGCGTAGGAGAGCGCGAGCGAGAGGGAGTGCGAGCCGGCGCCATACCAGTACGAGCTCTGGTTCTCGTACTGGTACCTCCGCGGGTAGTCGAGGCTGGTGCTCTTCACGATGTGCATCAGGTACTGCTCGGAGAGATCCACGGAGATGCCGTAGTCGCGCCGGTAGCGGGCCTCGATGGCCGCGGCGGAGGAGAAGACACCACAGGTGCCGCGATCGGCCTGGTCCCGGATGGGCGTCTGCCAGGCCGCCAGCGAGTAGCTGGTGGGCGCGAGCATGGTGAAGCCCGCCTCCGTCACGGGCGTCGAGCCCGCGAGGGCCTCGGCGCTCGGCCGGAAGTACGAGACATCGACGGTGGGCGTCCGGACTCCATCCGAGCGCTCGACGAACGTGACGTTCCCCTTGCGCAGGGACTGGCGCACGAGGACCGGAGTGGACGGCGTCTCCTCCGGCTCGGGCGGTTCACAACCCAGCACCCCCATGAGGATGGAGGCGAGGACGACCCACGACGACTTCCGGTACCAGCCAACGCTTTGCATGTGGCCCCCTGCTTTGAAAGGGGCCATACCCTACATCCATTGCTTCACAGGAACAACTGAATTGCATGAATTCAGGGTATGAAGGGGAGAGCCCATGACACGAAGAACCCGAGGCGCCTGGGAGTGGGCTACAGGAGGGACAACCATGAACCCTTGTTTGCGACGCTGTGTGTTGACGTTGTCGATGATGGCGGCTGGCCTGTCGGGTTGCCAGCCACGAGAGCCCTCGGGGCAGCCGGACGCGGGGCAGCCCGGGCCCACGTGCTCCACGCCCACGGGCGCGCCCATCGAGCACCAGGGCACCATTTCGGCTCCCGAGACGTGGTCTGCCTCCAATCCGCATGTCGTCGTCGGGGACCTGCTGGTGCGCGCGGCGGTGACGGTGGAGCCGTGTGCCGTGGTGCGCATGGGCCCGGCCCGCTCCATCGGGCTGGACAGTGGTGGCTCGCTCGTCGCCGCGGGCACGCAGGAGCGTCCGGTGCGCTTCGAGCCCCAGGACGCGAGCCAGCCCTGGGGCCAGTTCCGCATCTATACCGGGGGCTCCGCGCGGCTGACGTGGACGGTGCTGTCGGGCGGTGGAAACCCCGCGTCCGCCGAGGCCACCGTGCGCGTGAGCGCGGGCGCGGACCTGCCCGGCCCGAGGCCGCTCTTCGTGGACCATGTCACCATCGAGGGCTCGCGAGGGCCGGGCGTGGTGCTCAATGGCACGAGCGGCTTCGCCGAAGGCTCCACGGCGCTGGTCATTCGCGACTCGGGGAGTGAGGCGCGTCCGGAGCCGCTGGCCATCAATCCCAATGCCCTGGGCACGTTGCCCTCCGGTACCTATACGGGCAATCGCTCGGACACCCTCTTCGTCAGCCCTGGCGTGGCGTCCTCCAGCGTCTTCTACGTGGGCGTGGATGCCACGGTGAGGGCGTTGGGCGTGCCCTACGTCCTGGAGGGGCTGCAGGTGGGCAGCTCCAGCGCCCAGGCCACCGTCACCGTGGAGCCGGGCGTCGAGCTGCGCTTCCAACCCAACACGACGCTCCGCGTGTATGACAACCGAAGCGCGCTCATCGCCGTGGGCACGGCCTCGCGTCCCGTCGTCTTCACCTCCGCCCGGGCGACGCCGGCCGCGGGAGACTGGGCGGGCATCCGCTTCGACGGGCTGAGCCCGGACAGCCGGCTGGAGTCCGTGTGGGTCCGCCATGCGGGCGGCGCCTGCCAGTGCTCGGGCTACGGCTGCAACTACCTGCCCGGCTCGTTCGACGTCAGCTCGGCCATCCTCGTCTTCCAACAACCGGGGGCGCCCTTCATCGCCAACTCGCGCATCGAGGACAGCGCGGGGCACGGCATCCTGCGCGGATGGAATGGCTCGGACGCCGTGGACTTCCTGGCGACGAACAGCTTCGCCCGGGTGTCTGGCTGCACGCAGACGACGCCTCGGGACGTGGAGGGGCGCTGCCCCGCCAGTCCTCCCTGCCCCCGGAGTCCTTGAGCGGATGTCCCGCGAGGGACCCCGGTGGGAGGAGCGCGGAGAGGTGCGCTCCTCACCGGTTCACGGCGGCTACTGCGCGTTGCGGCGCACCATCGAGACGTCGTAGCGGCGCATGTCGATGGAACCACCCGCGCCCTCGGGCCGGTACAGCATCCCCGTGTTGCCGTCGACGTAGAAGCGGTTGTTCGGGTTGGTGTCCGCGCCGATGTTGCCGTGGCGCGTGCCCGGGTCGTTGAACGTGTAGTAGGTGCGGCCCTGCTCGTCGACGCCGCGGCCCGTGATGGCCACGAAGTGGTCCGTCAGGTTGTCCACGTTGTAGTTGGCGTCCCTGTGGCTCACGCCCACCACCACCGGCCGGCCCGCGTCGAGCTGGCCGTCGATGTACTCGCGGCCCTCCCGGGCGCGCGCCGGGTCCACCGTGAGGCGGCCCTGGGCGTCCTCGCTCGTGCCCACCTGGATGCGGCGATCCGGGCCCTGCACCGTCACGCCCGCGTCCCGGGCCATCGCCGTGGCCGCCCGGAAGCACGCCTCGTTGCCCGGCTCGAAGCCGTGGCCGCCCTCGAACTGGCTGTAGAACGGCACCTGCACCTGGCGCGGGGCCGCCGTGCCCGGAGCCGTCACCGGGGCCGGAGGCTGCGCCTGCGCCGCCAGGTCGGCGGGACGAGGCTGGGGAACCGGCACCGAGGCCGGTGCGGCGCTGGCGGGAGTCTGGGCGGCCGGCGTCTGGGGGGCGCCCGCCCGCTCCTGTCGCAGCATCTCGAGCGCGTTGGCCTCCTCGCTCACGAAACGGTTCGCCACGCCCCGCTGCACGGCGGCGCTGTTCCTCGAGAAGTGCGCCAGCTCGCCATTGGCGTCGCGGCGGCCGCGCTCGGCGTAGATGTCGCGGATGAGCTGCTCGTCGGTGACGGTGGCCGGGTCACGCCCCGCGAGCGCTCTCTGGAAGATCTCCCTCGCGCCGCTATCGGCATTGCCCGGGCCGTGCTGCACGGCGGTGGACCAGGCCACATCCCGCAGCGCGGCCGAGCGCGTGTTCAGGTCGAGCCCCGTGTCCTGCTGGATGCCCCGGGCCGCCACGTCGTAGTGCGTGGCCTGGATGAAGTCGTGCTGGGCCCTGTCGAATCGCTGCGGATCTTGCCGGGCCAGCTCGCGCCAGGCGTTGCTGAACGCCTCGGTGCCGGGCGCATGGGCGGACAGCGCGGCGTGGTAGTCCGGATGGCTGGTCCTCAGCGAGTCCACGAACCGCTGCGCCGTGCCGCGGTTGCTCGAGAGCTGGTAGGAGCCGTAGGACACGCCGCCGCTATCCCCATTACCGGAGGAGACGGTGCCGGGGCCTCCCCGGGCCTCGTACTGGCGGCTGAGGCTTCCCAGCGGCTGGGCACCCGCCGGAGGCGCGGCGGGCGTGGCGCCGAGGCCCTCGGGCCGGACGGGAGGCGTGGGGGCGCTGGTGGGCGCGGCCGAGGGGCGGGCCTGGGGCCTCGTCGCGGGCGTGAAGGTGTCCTCGCCGCTGGCGCGGGCGCGGGGGCGCTGCACGGACGGGCGATCGAATCCATCCGGAATCTGGATCCTCTGCCCCCTGCGGATCTGATCGGGATTCTCGATGTTGTTGGCGCGAGCCAACGCATCGACGGTGGTGTTGTGGCGCCGGGCAATGCCCGACAGGGTGTCTCCCGAACGGATCCGATACGTGCTCATGATTCTGTCGTTCCCTCTGGGCCACGCACACGCGGATACGGACGTGCCGGGCGATCATCTGATTATCTCGGCGAGCCACCGCGGAGTTGCTTCGGTCCGGCTCAGGAGCGTCTGATGATGCCTCGATTGCGGCTGTTCTGTAAAATGACGGTATGGATGTTGCTTGCCCTCTGGCTCGGGGCGTCCGGGTCCGCGCGGGCCCAGGGCTCGGGGAGCGTGACGGGGCGCTACGAGAAGGACGGGGGAGAGCTCCTCATCCTCGAGGGGGATAACGAGACACTCGTCCGCTACGAGGCGGGGTTCGAGCAGGGCAACAGCGTGGGGAGCTGCGAATGCCCCCTGGTGGTGAAGCAGAAGAGCGGGGAGCGCTGGACGCTCCAGGGGGCCGGGTCATCGGACACGTGGAGCCTGAAGCTGGAGCCCACGCGGCTGGTGCTCGAGGGCAAGACGCCGGCGTGCTGTGGCATGGGCTGGCCCGGCACGGACACCTTCGAGCGGAGCGCGGTGCGAGCGCCGAGCACGTGCAAGGTGAAGGCGGACCGGGCGAACTTCTTCGACTCGCAGAGCGCCGCCACGCCGCGCAAGGCGTACGTGGTGGCGGGGGACACGGTGGAGGTGTTCCTTCCCGGCTCCGAGCCGCGCCGGGTGCCCGCGCGCTTCAAGGGGCCGCGCAAGTCGACGGTGGGCCTGCTCGAGCGCGCCCAGTTGGACTGTCCCCAGCCGGGGGCCCCGCAGGCGGCCCGTCCGCCCGTGGAGGCGCAGCGGCTGCGGCCCTTCGCGGGGAAGTGGCTCGAGCTGACGCGCAAGGGCAGGGGCTTCGTCCTCTTCAAGCCCTGCGCTGCCAATACCCGGAGCTTCACCGTCCGCCCGGCCAGCGGCGAGCTGGAGGTGGAGCTCGGCCAGGAGACGACGGTCACGAAGGTGGTGGGCCTGCGTCCCGGCCCGGCGGGGAGCCAGTCGCTGGAGGTGATGTATGAGAGCGGCACCCTCGAGACGGTGGGCTGGAAGGAGCTCGACGCGCGCAAGGGATTGGTGAGCGTGAAGAGCCCGGAGCTCTTCTCACAGGGCCGCGAGTACGTGCGCGAGGACAGGAAATCCGCCTACCCGGTCCAGGTGGAGACGGGCTGCGACGAGGAGCGCTAGCCCGGATTATTCACCAGGGCTTGGCGAGGAGCCGCGAAGCAGTCGTGCGCAGGACCCGGGGGCACAATCTGGCCCGTTGCCCCTATCTGTCAGGTGAGCGGCAGTCAGGTTGGCAAAGGGG